>CATXML010000032.1 GCA_958372035.1 uncultured Collinsella sp.
CGCCGCCCCCTTCTGGGAACGGCGCTCATAGGGCAGGTGAACCTATTTCTTGAACGGGAAACCGAAGGCGTCCAGAAGGGCCTTGGCCTCCTCATCGGTGTTGGCGGTGGTCACGAAAGTGATGTCCATACCACGCTGGTGATCGACGGAGTCGAAGTCGATCTCGGGGAAGATGAGCTGCTCGGTGACGCCCATGGAGAAGTTACCACGGCCGTCGAAGCTCTTGGCGGAGATGCCGCGGAAGTCGCGGATACGGGGGATCGCGACGGAGGTCAGACGATCGAAGAACTCCCACATACGGTCGCCACGCAGGGTAACCTTGCAGCCGATCGGCATACCAGCGCGCAGGCGGAAGGTAGCGATGGACTTGCGGGCACGGGTGATCATCGGCTGCTGGCCGGTGATGGCGCGCAGGTCGCGCACGGCACCGTCGATGGCCTTGGAATCGGTAGCGGCCTCGCCGACACCCATGTTCACGACGATCTTCTCAAACTTGGGGATCATCATGACGTTCTCGTACTGGAACTTGTCCTGAAGCTGCTGCTTGACCTCGTTGTTGTACTTGGTCTTCAGACGCGGCACATACTTCTCTTCTGCCATTGTTCACTCCTTCTTGGGGTTTTAAGCACGGGGCGTGGCCACGATGGGTTGTCCTCGTGCCTCCTGGCTGCATCCGCGCCGCTCATGGCATTTCGCGGTTTGGACTCGACGCAGCAGGAGCCGACAAAACAATCGGTACTATACGCGCATCGGGAGCGTATTTCCAGAAAAACCTCGTCTGCCTGCACAACTCCACAACTCCCCCGCACAAATTGATCCCTAGAGGACGGAGGAAAATGGCAATTGCGGTGAAATAGAGACTGTTTGATGGCTTAACAAGCTTAAACAGTCCCTATTTCACCGCAACTCATATATGGGGCGTTATTTTTGGCGTGGGAGGACCAGATTGAGGATCACAGCGACGAGCGCGGCGACGGCAATGGAGGATCCGCCAAAGACGGTGCCGACCCATGCGGGGAATCCAGCGCCGGCAAGCGCGCCGGCCGTGTGCTCGATGCCCGTGCCGAAGGCGATGGAGAGGCCCATGAGCGTGGTATCGCGCTGAGACAGGCCGTGGCGGGCAAACATGACCACACCGTTCATGCCAATGGTCGCGAACACACCGATCGTGGCGCCGCCGATTACCGGCTGCGGAATGGACGTGAGCACTGCCGCGCACTTGGGCAGCAGGCCCGCGATGAGCAAGATGGCGGCGGCAAGCGTAAAGACCATACGGTTGACGACCTTGTTCTCGGCGATAATGCCCACATTCTGGCCAAAGGTTGCCGTGGGGACGCCGCCCAAAAAGCCCGACAGCATACCGACCAGACCGTTGGCGATCAGACCGCCCGAAATCTGGCTATCGGTCGCAGGGGTATCGAGCGCAGCGGACGAGACAGCGGCAAACTCGCCCATGACCTGCACGGCGTTGACAATGGCGACAACGCCCACGACGGCGCACGCGGCCGGGTCGAACACCAGGCGATGGGCGCCCAGGGCAGGCGGAGCAAACCAGCTGGCGGTCGCGATGGCCGAGAAATCGACCATGCCCAACACTGCAGCCAAAACAAAGCCCGCGCAGATACCGGCCAGGATGCTGCCCAGCCTAAGCGCGCCCTTGCCGTAGTTACCGGCCATAAAGGTGACGACAAACGTCACGAGCGCGACGGCCCAGTTGGTGACACTGCCAAAATCCGCCGCGCTCTCCCCGCCCGCCATGGAGGCAACGGCCACTGGGCATAGCGACAGGCCAATGACAAAGATGACGGTGCCGAGCACCGGGGCCGGAAAGAGAAAGCTTACGCGCCTAAACAGTAGGCCGAAGAGCGCGACGAGCGCGCCGCCGATTACCTGGGCGCCCAGCACGGCCTCAAAGCCGAGCTCGAGACCGACCGCCTTGAGCGCCGGCACGAAGGTAAAGCTCGCACCCATCACAATGGGCAGGCCCGAACCGACGACACCTTTTATGGGGAACTGTTGAAGGAAAATGTCGAGCGCCGAGAGGACGAGCGACGCCTGGATGACAGCGGCCTCCTCCTGAGGGGTAAAGCCGCAGACCGACGCGATGATGATGGCGGGCGTGACGATACCCGCGAATGCCGCCAGCACATGCTGCAGTGCATGGGGCAATACCTGCACAAAAGATACTTTTCCCGTACGCTCGAACAGGGCATCCCCTGCTGCCGACTCTGCCATTTGCGCCTCCCATACCCTAGGCAGCGGCCCCATGCCGCCCAACGGGCGGACATTATAGGGCATATGGCGCAGGTAGCATTTTGACCCGCGATCCTGCATCCCCGGGGTCAAACAGCAGTTGCGGTGAAATAGTTCCTGGCTGACCGCCCGTCAGGCTTATCTAGGAACTATTTCACCGCAACTCATATATGGGGATGCGACTAGCGCTTGCGGGGGACGAGCTTGGTGCGGCGCAGGTGAATCATCTCGGCGGCGATAGAGATGGCGATCTCCTCGGGGTCCTCGGCCTGAATGGCAACGCCGATCGGCAGGTGCAGCTCGTCAATCTGGTCCTGCGTAAAGCCCTCCTGCTCCAGGCGGGCGCGCACAAAGGCCGTCTTGCGGCGCGAGCCCAGGCAACCCAGGTAGGCGGGCTTGGCGCGCATGGCCTGGATTACCACGTCGATATCGGACTTGTGGCCTGCTGTGGCCACGACCACCAAGTCGCGCGGACCGATGGGACACAGCTCGCTCAGGTTCTTGTAATCGACCAGGCGACGATCGTAGACACCGGGCACCCATTCGGGCATCAGCGTGCCGGGGCGGTCATCGCACGCCACAACGGCAAAGCCCGCCGCCGTGAGTACGCGCGCCGTCGCGGCGCCCACGTGTCCACAGCCAAAGATGTAGGTCAGGCCCTCGGGGCAGAGCGTCTCGATGTGCGCCGGGGGAATCTCGGAGGCAGCGTTGGTGTAGGTGACCTTACTCCCCTCCTCCACCAGCGAAAGCTCGGGGCAGCCGGCAATGGTATGGCGCGATGTCTCGCCATGGTACTCAACCACATCGCCCTCGAGCGCGCTCGCGATAAACGGCTCAAAGTCGATGACGAAGTCGCCGATGCGCCGATAGGCCAAGACGTCGGCAACCGACTGGAACAACGGTGCCTGAGTCGCATCCAAATGCAGGCAGCACAGGCAGATGGCTCCGCCGCAGATCATGCCGGTATCGGAGTTCTCGCCGCCCATGGTGTAGCGGACCAGACGCGATTGCCCTGCGGCCAGCAGCTCGCGCGCCTCGTTCAGCGCAAAGAGCTCAATCTTGCCGCCGCCGATGGTACCTGCTTGGCTGCCATCGGCAAAGACGGCCATCCAGGCGCCCACGCCGCGCGGCGATGACCCTGCCGTGCCGGCAACTACCACCAGCTCGCACGTCTTACCAGCCTTCAGAGCGCCAAGCGCAGCATTCACCACATCGAGCTTTTCCATTGCAATTTCCTATCCCTGGAATACACCGGTGAGCATGGCGAGCGCCTCGAGCACGCCGCCACCGACCGACGTCGCCTTGTCCGAAATAAAGTTGATATAGCTGGCATCGCCGCGCGGGTCGACGTCGGCACATTTAAAGCCTTCGGTCACTTGAACGCCGTCGGCCAAAAGGCCGCGCAAGCAGCCGTCAATCTGCGCGACCATGGGAGTATCACCCGCATACCCGATCACGTCGCCGGCACTCACGATGTCGCCGATGGTGCGGTCGGACCTAAACACGCCGGCGGCGGGGCTGTGGATAACGCGCTCCTTGCCATAGCCGGCGATAATGCCCGGCACGCCCGTATTGGGCTGAGGCGACCCCTGGGTGATGACGCGGCCGAGGAAATGACCGCGCATGGTCTCGACCACGGCGTCGCAATCGACCGGCGCGGTAAAGCCCGGCCCCACGGCGATGACGACAGGCGCCATATCGCGCGTGGTACCCAAGATGCGCTTGGCCAGTATCGCGTCGACCACGGCAGCGGGTTTCAGTTCGTCGAGCATCTTGGCTTGGGGGTCTACCACGACGGCGACGTCTCCGGCCTCGGTAATTGCAAGCGCCTCTGCCGGCGTCTGCGCCAAGCGAGCGCGAATGCCCTCGACCTGGACCTCGCCCAGGCGAATGGCCTCGCAAAAACTGATTGTGCGGCGGATGCACGTGGGAACCGCGATATCGGCCATAACGACCGACACGCCAGCGCGTACCAAACGGGCGGCGACGCCCGTGGCGATATCGCCGGCGCCGCGAACATAAACGAGCATTCCCGGGGCACCTCCCTGTGCTACGGTTTGAGCAGAGCAAAAGCGGTTCGACCGCTACTCTGATGATTATTTATTATCACAGTATTATACGGCGGTGAACAGATGGAAACGGTTAGCGGCAATCTTGCCTCGGCGCTCAGGATCGAGCCGGGCATTACCGCGATTATCGGCAGCGGCGGCAAGTCGACGTTGCTGAAGACGCTGGGTCTTGAGCTTATGCGCGCTGGCGGCCGCGTACTCCTCTGCACCACCACGCATATGTTTCCCGTCGCCGGCGTGCCATGGGACGGGTCGAGCCGTCGCCTGGACGCCGCGCCTTGGAAGCCGGGCGCCTTACACACCCCCGGTTGCACTTGCGAGGCCTGCG
Organism: uncultured Collinsella sp.; assembly: GCA_958372035.1. Taxonomy (GTDB): domain Bacteria; phylum Actinomycetota; class Coriobacteriia; order Coriobacteriales; family Coriobacteriaceae; genus Collinsella. The sequence continues at coordinate 4,651 of CATXML010000032.1, forward strand.
CGGGCCTTGCGCGCGGAAGCATCTGCCAAGCGGGTGTCTTGGACCCGGAGACAGGCAAGCTCTCCGCCCCCGCCGAGCCACTCGGCGAGCTGGCACAACGCTTTGATTATGTGTTGGCCGAGGCGGACGGCAGCAAGCGGCTCCCGCTCAAGGCCCACGCCGCCTGGGAGCCGATGATTCCCTCTGGCACGGCCAACACCGTCTGGGTCGTCGGCGCCTCGGGGCTCGGCAAGCCCATCAACGAAGCCGTCCACCGCCCCGAGCTCTTTTGCAAACGTTGCGGCTGCGGTCTCACCGACATCGCCACGCCCGAGCGCGTCGCCCAGGTGCTCAATGCCGAGATGCAGGCGCTGAAGCTCAGCACCGCACGCGTCATGCTCAACCAAGTCGACACACTTGCCGACCCAACGATAGCCGACCGCTTCCAGGCAGCCCTCGGCCGCCCCGTCGTCGCCACCAACCTCAAGTAGCCGGCGCTGCCCCACCAGACCTATAAGTTGCGGTGGAATAGTTCCTGAAACGGCCTATTTGGCGGCTAAACAGGAACTATTTCACCGCAACTGCGGAGGGGACACGGCATCTTTGCTGCTAGCGGGGCACGTAGCGGCCGGGTTGGGCTCCGGTGGGCTCGCCGTCGCGCGCAGCCAGCACGCCGTTCACAAACACGGCCTTGGCGCGGCCGTGTGCCTCAAAGCCCTCGAGCGGCGTATAGTCCACAGCCTGATGCTGCGTCGCCGCGCGAATGGTCCAGCGCGCCTTGGGATCCCACACGCATACGTCGGCATCGGAGCCCTCGGCAAGACAACCCTTGCGCGGATACATGCCAAAGACGCGCGCCGGGTTCTCGCTCATCAAGCGGCACAGATCCTCGGGGCCCAGCTGTCCCTCAAAGCTCGTAGCGATCGCGACGGGGCGATGCTCCACACCGGGCCCGCCGTTGGGAATCGCGCGAAAGTCATCGCGCCCGCGGTCCTTTTGCCCGTGCAGATTAAAGCTGCAGTGGTCGGTGGCAATAGTATCGATCTCGCCAGCCACAAGCGCCTCGCGCAGCGCGGCACGGTCACCGGCATGGCGCAGCGGCGGGCTCATCACGTACTTGGCGCCCGCAAAGCCGTCCTCGCCCTGCTCCAAGTAGCGCGTATCGTCGAGCATCAGATACTGAGGGCAGGTCTCGACATAGATGTTCTTCTGCCCGTGCGCTTTGGCAGCGCGAATGGCCTCGAGCCCCAGCTTGGTCGAAAGGTGCACCACGTTGACCGGAGCGTCCCCGGCCAAGTGCGCCAGATACAGCAGGCGGCTCACGGCCTCGGCCTCACACACGTCCGGACGGCTGAGCGCATGGCCCTCGGGCCCGTGGATACCCTGCTCAAACACGCGCTTCTGCAGCGCGTTGACCAACGTGCCGTTCTCGCAATGCACGCACAGGATACCGCCCACGCGCTTGAGCTCCTCCAGCACCTCGAGTGTCTCGGCATCGTCCAGGCGCAGATGATCGTAGGCAAAGTAGGTCTTAAACGACGACACGCCCGCCTCGCGCATGGCCGAAAGATCGGCGCGGTTGCGCTCATTCCACTCGGCAAGCGCCATATGGAAGGCATAGTTGGCGGTGCAGGTGCCGTCGGCGCGATGACGCCACTCGACCAAGGCATCGGGCATGGTCACGCCGCGATCGGCCGTCGCGTAGTCCACAATGGTCGTCGTGCCGCCGCAGGCAGCCGCGCGCGTGCCGGTCTCAAAGCTATCGGCTGTCCAATCCATGCCGGTCCAGCACTGCATGTGCGTGTGCCCATCGATAAAGCCCGGGAACACCCAGCAGCCCGCAGCATCCTCGACGGTATCGCCCTCGGCCGGCTCAATCGCCGCGGCAATCCGCACGATCTTATCGCCATCCATGGCAAGATCGGCGCGGCGAAGCCCCTGGGGCGTCACGAGTGCGCCGTTTTTGATGATGATCATAATTGCTCCTTATTGATTGATGCAGTTGGCCACGCGATCAAAATACGAGCAGGCGGCGATATGCTCCGTTATGCGTCGCTGTCCCTTGACGGTATCGACGTCCCACAGCTCGTAGGCACGCGCCTCGACCAGCACCACGTCGGTACGGTCCTTGAGGATCGAACCGCCGCCGTCCTTACCCTCAAGACACATAAGTGCATCGAACAGTTCCGCCGGAAAGAGCACCGGGCTCGAAGGCTCACCGTTGCACGCAAGACGCACCGGATGCTTGCGGCCACGCTCGTCAAATGCACGAACCATAGCCTCAAAAGAATCCGGACTCACGAGCGGCTGGTCGCCCGGCAAAAAGAGGCAGCCTTTCCAGTTGCGTGCGACCCCCCACGAAAGGCCCGCACGGACGCTTTCGCTGCGCAACTCGCCATCGTGCAGCACGCACGGGCAATGCTTGTCCTCGCAAATCTGGGCAACCTCGGGCCAACGCGTCGAAACCACGACGTCAAAGCCCCGGGGAACCGAATCGATAGTCCGGGCAATCAGCGGCTTGCCATAGATATCGGCAAGCATCTTGTTAGAGCCAAACCGCTTGCCCTCGCCCGAAGCCATAATGACGCAACCGAGTTTCATGGCAATACCTCCCCTGAAACCATCGTACCCATAACTCGCGTCGCGGGGCATCTACATCGAAAGCGCTTATCCCTCACGCCCACGATGCAAAAAAGGGGGCACCCCGCCGGTTGGCAGAGCACCCCCTTTACATGGTTTACCTCAGCCCAGCTTTAGGCCTGGAACCAACGGGCGGTGTTGCGCTCGTCGAGGGCCTTGAGGGTAGCGGCGGGATCGGCAACCTTCTGCAGGAACATCATGGCTGCGATGGCATACGGCTTGTAGCTGGCCTCCTTGTACATGCCCACACGGTGCATGTCGAAGACGTCGGCGTTGACCTCGCCGTGCTCGCAAGAGACACCAGAGATGTCGGCGGGCAGCGGATGCATAAAGATGGTGTCCTGGCCGTTGGCGGTCTTCTCCATGAGCTCGGTCGTGGAGCACCAATCCTGATGCGTGGCGTTCTGAGCGAGCAGCTCCTTCTCGAGTGCAGCGATGCCGGCGTCGTCGCCCTCGGCGTACAGGTTGGTGCGCTTCTCCATGGCGGCAAACGGAGCCCAGCTCTTCGGGATCACGATGTCGGCGCCCTCGAAGGCCTCGGCCATGGTGTTGACCTGCTTAAAGGTGGTGCCGGACTCGGCGGCATAACCCTTGGCGCGCTCGACGACCTCGGGCATGAGGTCGTAGCCCTCGGGGTGGGCCAAGGTGACGTCCATGCCAAAACGGGGCAGCAGGCTGATCAGCGACTGCGGGCAGGACAGCGGCTTGCCGTAAGAAGGCGAATAGGCCCAGGTGACGGCAACCTTCTTGCCCTTGAGGTTCTCGAGGCCGCCAAACTCGTTGATGAGGTAGAGCATGTCGGCAGAGGACTGCGTGGGGTGATCGGAGTCGGACTGCAGGGAGATGAGCGTGGGACGGTGATCCAGAACGCCGTCCTCGTAGGCCTGCTGGACAGACTCGGAGACCTCGGCCATGTAGGCGTCGCCCTTGCCGATGTACATGTCGTCACGGATGCCGATGACGTCGGCCATGAAGGAGATCATGGTAGCGGTCTCGCGGACGGTCTCGCCGTGAGCGATCTGGGACTTCTTCTCGTCCAGGTCCTGCAGCTCAAGACCGAGCAGGTTGGCTGCCTTAGAGAAGGAGAAGCGCGTACGGGTGGAGTTGTCACGGAACAGGGAGACGGCCAGACCCGAATCGAAGATCTTGGACGAAACGTTGTTCTCGCGCAGCTCGCGCAGGGCGTCGGCGACGGTGTAGAGCGCCTTGAGCTCATCGGTGGTCTTATCCCAGGTGTGCAGGAAGTCGCTGCCGTACATGCCCTTAAAATCGAGGCCGTTCAGCTGCTCGACGAGCTCGGTAAACTTGGCGTCCATGTAAATATCCTTTCCAAAGATGAAACGATTGCAATGAGTAGATGTGCTCCGGCATGCGCGTGTGGCTAGAACATGCAGAGCACTATGACGAGGACCCGCTACCGTTGAGGAAGCATGGGAGATAACGACCGCGGGCCCCAAGTCAACAGGGGGTGCCGGGGACACGAGCGGCCCCCGGCTCAACAAGATCAAGGAATGGGACTAATCGATCTTGTTGTTGGTCAGACCGGCGCGGAACACGGTGGCGTCGCCATCGGCCTGGCTCGGATCGTAGAGGTTCAGGGCAGCCACATACATGGCGGCAGCGGTGACCAGGTCGTCCTTGTAGGTGACCTCGTTGGGAGCGTGAGCCTGAGACTCGGCACCCGGGCCGAAGCCGACGCAGGGGATGCCATAGCGGCCCTGGATGGAAACGCAGTTCGTGGAGAAGGTCCACTTGTCGCACAGCGGGCGACCGGTGCGCTTGTCCATGCTGGGCTCGCAGCCGATGCGCTCGTCACCGAACATGGCCTTGTGGGCGTCGACGAGGGCCTTGACGTGCGGAGCGGTCTCCTTGTTGATCCACGTGGGGAAGTAAGCCTCGGTCTCGTAGACCTCGCCGGTCCAGGACGGACGATCGTACATGTACATGGAGACCTTCACGTCGTCGCCGTACTTCTTGGCGGCCGGCAGGTTACGGATCTCGTCCAGGCAGGACTCCCAGGTCTCACCGGCGGTCATGCGACGGTCGATGGAGATGGCGCAGGAGTCAGCGACAGCGCAGCGGCTGGGGCTGGTGTAGAAGATCTGGCTGACGGTGCAGGTGCCGCGGCCCAGGAAGCGGGCGTCCTCGAAGTGCTCGGGGTTGTACTTGGGGTCGAGCATCTTGACGAGGCCCTTGATGTCGGTCGACTCGTCACAGCCGTTGTTGTTGAGGGCGCGGACGTCGGCGATGATGTCGGCCATCTTGTAGATGGCGTTGTCGCCGCGGTCGGGAGCGGAGCCGTGGCAGGAGGTGCCGTGAACGTCGACGCGGATCTCCATGCGGCCGCGGTGACCACGATAGATGCCGCCGTCGGTGGGCTCGGTGGAAATGACGAACTCGGGCTTAATGCCGTCCTTGTTGTAGATGTACTGCCAGCACATGCCGTCGCAGTCCTCTTCCTGGACGGTGCCGACGACCATGATCTTGTAGCCCTCGGGGATGAGGCCCATGTCCTTCATCATCTTGGCAGCGTAGGTAGCAGAAGCCATGCCACCCTCCTGGTCGGAGCCGCCGCGGCCGTAGATGATCTCGTCGGTCTCGTAGCCCTCATAGGGATCGGCGTCCCAGTTCTCGATGTTGCCGATACCGACGGTGTCGATGTGGGAGTCGATGGCGATGATCTTGTCGCCCTCGCCCATAAAGCCCATAACGTTGCCCAGGCCGTCGACCTTGACCTCGTCATAGCCAAGGCTCTCCATCTCGGCCTTGATGCAAGCGACAACCTCGCCCTCCTCGCAAGACTCAGAGGGGTGCGAGATCATGGCGCGCAGGAAGCGGGTCATGTCAGCGCGGTGAGACTCAGCAGCGTTTTTAATTGCCTCGAAATCGAGTTCCTTAGTCATAACAGTCAACCTTTCTACAAGGGTTTACCTACAGGTAGATATTTCAGATAGATCACTTGTGCCAAGCAGCGTGAGGTCGAGCACCCGGCAAGCAAGCAACCATAGGAGGCGGACGGAGGACTTTGCTCCGTCGCGAGTTCCGCACGAGCCGGAG
>CATXML010000033.1 GCA_958372035.1 uncultured Collinsella sp.
TGTCCCACACACAGGTGGCACCACGGTCGATAGCGCGCTTGGCGCCCTTGATGTTCTCGACCTTGCCGAGCTCGACCAGGCGCTTCATGACGAAGGGCTTGAAGAGCTCCAGCGCCATGGTCTTGGGCAGACCGCACTGGTGCAGCAGCAGCTTGGGGTCGGTAACGATTACCGAACGGCCGGAGTAGTCGACACGCTTACCCAGCAGGTTCTGACGGAAGCGACCCTGCTTGCCCTTGAGGGCCTCGGCGAGCGACTTGAGCGGGCGACCGCCACGGCCAGAGACCGGGCGACCACGACGGCCGTTGTCGAACAGGGCGTCCACGGACTCCTGGAGCATGCGCTTCTCGTTGTTCACGATGATCGCAGGGGCGTCCAGGTCGAGCAGGCGCTTGAGTCGGTTGTTACGGTTGATCACGCGACGATACAGATCGTTGAGGTCAGACGCGGCAAAGCGGCCGCCGTCGAGCTGGACCATCGGGCGCAGATCGGGCGGAATGACCGGGATGACGTCCAGGATCATGTTCGCGGGGCTGTTGCCGCCCTTCAGGAAGGCGTCAACGACCTCGAGGCGCTTAACGGCCTTCTCGCGCTTCTGCTTCTGGGAATCCTCGTCGGCGATGATGGCCTTGAGCTTCTCGGCCTCGGAGGGAAGGTCGATGGCAGCGAGCAGGTCGCGGACGGCCTCGGCACCCATGCCACCCTTGAAGTACATGGAGTAGTAGCGGGTCATCTCGCGGAACAGCGGCTCATCGGAGATGAGGTCGCGCTCGGTGAGCTTCATGAAGGCGTTGAAGGCGTCCGTGCGGAGCTGCTTCTCGTCCTTGCACTCTTCCTCGATGTCGACGATGCCAGAGGCGATCTCCTCGGGGGTCAGCGGCTCCTCGTCGGAGAACTCGTCAAAGTTCTCGGGGTCGCCCTGCTCCTTGAGGGACTCGATCTGGCGGGCGCACTCGGCATCGATCTCTTCCAGATCGGCGGCGAGCTCCTCGCGCAGGTCGTCGGCGTCGGCCTCGCGAGCCTCGTAGTCAACCTCGGTGATGATGTAGCTGGCAAAGTACAGAACCTTCTCGAGGTCCTTGGACTTGATGTCGAGCATACGGCTCATCGGGAAGCTCGTGGGGCTCTTGAAGTACCAGATGTGGGACACGGGAGCGGCGAGCTCGATGTGGCCCATGCGGTCGCGACGCACCTTGGCCGAGGTGACCTCAACGCCGCAGCGCTCGCAGACGATGCCCTTAAAGCGGATGCCCTTGTACTTGCCGCAGGAGCACTCCCAGTCCTTGGCGGGACCGAAGATCTTCTCGCAGAACAGGCCGTCCTTCTCGGGCTTGAGGGTACGGTAGTTGATGGTCTCCGGCTTCTTGACCTCGCCGTGCGACCAGGAACGGATCTGGTCGGCGGAGGCAAGGGAGATCTTTACCGAGTCAAAATCAGTAGCTTCGAAATCTGCCACAGTCAACTACTCCTTATCAGTGGTCGTGGCGGCGACAGCCTCGGGTGCCTCGGCGGTCTCGGCATCCTGGGCCTCGACGTCGGTGTCAACGCCGGCGAGCGCAGCCAGGTCGTCGAGAGCAGAGGTCTCCTCGGCGGTCACAGGGGCGGAGGCGTCCTCGTCGGCATCGTGCATGGGCTCGATGTCCAGTGCGAGGGAGCGGATCTCCTTGACGAGAACCTTGAAGGACTCGGGGATTCCCGGGACCGGAACATTCTCGCCCTTGACGATGGACTCGTAGGTCTTGACGCGGCCCACGGTATCGTCGGACTTGACGGTCAGGATCTCCTGCAGGACGTTGGAAGCACCGTAAGCGTACAGTGCCCAAACTTCCATCTCGCCGAAGCGCTGGCCGCCGAACTGGGCCTTGCCGCCCAGAGGCTGCTGGGTAACCAGGCTATAAGGGCCAGTCGAACGGGCGTGGATCTTGTCGTCGACCATGTGGCCGAGCTTGAGGATGTAGGACGTACCCACGGTAATGGGCTCGCGGAACTCCTCGCCGGTACGGCCGTCGAACAGACGGGTCTTGCCGCGCTCGTCAAGCTGGGTGACGAACTCGGGGCGCATGTGATCGCCAAAGGCAGCGGTGGCCTTGTTGAGCATGTTCTTGTTGGCACGACGAATGACCTCGGCGATCTCGTCCTCCTTGGCGCCGTCGAAGACGGGCGTGGCGGTGAAGAACGGACCGGGGACGTACTTGTCGGAGTCGGCCTGCTCGGTATCCCAACCGCAGGCAGCAGCCCAGCCAAGGTGGCACTCGAGCAGCTGGCCGACGTTCATACGCGAGGGAACGCCCAGCGGGTTGAGGATAACGTCGATCGGGGTACCGTCAGCCATGTAGGGCATGTCCTCGACCGGCAGAACGTTACAGATAACACCCTTGTTGCCGTGGCGGCCGGCGATCTTATCGCCCTGCTGGATCTTACGACGCTGGGCGACGTAGACGCGCACCTGCTCGTTGACGCCGGGGGCCAGGTCGTCGCCGTTCTCGCGGCTAAAGCGGACGACGTCGATGACGCGGCCGTAAGCGCCGTGAGGCATCTTAAGGGAGGTATCGCGGACGTCGTGGGCCTTGGCACCGAAGATGGCGCGCAGCAGGCGCTCCTCGGCGGTCAGAGCGCTCTCGCCCTTAGGCGTGACCTTGCCGACCAGGATGTCGCCAGGGCCGACCTCGGCGCCGATGCGGATGATGCCGTCCTCGTCGAGGTTGGCAAGCATGTCCTCGGAGAGGTTCGGGATCTCGCGGGTGATCTCCTCGGGGCCGAGCTTGGTGTCGCGGGCGTCGATCTCGTGACGGGTGATGTTGATGGTCGTCAGCAGGTCCTCGGCCACCAGGCGCTCGGACACGACGATACCGTCCTCGTAGTTAAAGCCTTCCCACGGCATGTAGGCCACGGTGAGGTTCTGGCCCAGTGCGAGCTCGCCGTGATCGGTCGAAGGACCGTCAGCCAGGGGCTCGCCCTGCTCAACGGTGTCACCGACGCGCACGAGCGGACGGTGGTTGATGCAGGTGGACTGGTTGGAGCGCTGGTACTTGGCCAGGTGATACTCGTCCATGCCGCCGGCATGCTTGACGATGATCTTGGCAGCGTCGGCAAAGATGACCTCACCGGCGTTCTTGGCCAGGGTGACCTCGCCGGAGTCCAGAGCGGCGCGACGCTCCATGCCGGTACCGACATAGGGAGCGGCGGGGTGAACCAGCGGCACGGCCTGACGCTGCATGTTGGCGCCCATCAGCGTACGCTTGGCGTCGTCGTGCTCAAGGAACGGGATCAGCGTGGCTGCGACGGAGAGCATCTGACGCGGCGAGACGTCCATGTAGTCGACGTCCTCGACGGGCACGTCGGCGGGAGCGCCGAAGGAGCCGTCGAAGTCGCGGGTACGGGCGATCACGGTGTGCGGACGGACAAGCTTGCCCTCGGCATCGGTCGTGATGAACTCGTTGGTCTTGGGATCGAGCGGCGTGTTGGCCGGCGCGATGACGTGCTTCTCTTCCTCGTCAGCGGTCATCCAGTCGATCTGGTCGGTGGCAACGCCGTTCTCGACGCGACGGAACGGGGCCTCGATGAAGCCATACTCGTTGACGCGGGCGTAGAGGGCGAGCGAGCCGATCAGGCCGATGTTGGGGCCTTCGGGGGTCTCGATCGGGCACATGCGGCTGTAGTGCGAGTTGTGAACGTCGCGGACGGCCGTCGGCACGTTAGTGCGGCGGCTGGAGCCGGACTTGTGGCCGGCAAGACCACCAGGGCCGAGTGCGGACAGACGGCGCTTGTGGGTCAGACCGGTCAGGGGGTTCGCCTGGTCCATGAACTGCGAGAGCTGCGAGGAACCGAAGAACTCCTTGATGGAGGCCACGATCGGGCGGATGTTGATGAGCGACTGCGGGGTGATCTCGTCGATGTCCTGGGAGCTCATGCGCTCACGGACGACGCGCTCCATACGGCTCATGCCGATACGGAACTGGTTGGCGACAAGCTCGCCGACGGTGCGGATGCGGCGGTTGCCAAAGTGGTCGATGTCGTCGACCTTGAAGCCCTGCTCGCCGGCAGCGAGGGACAGGAGGTAGCGCAGCGTCGCGACGATATCCTCGTCGGTGAGCACCGTGACCTCTTCCTCGGTGGTGAGGTTGAGCTTCTTGTTGACCTTGTAACGACCGACGCGGGCCAGATCGTAGCGCTGCGGGTTAAAGAGCAGGCCCTCGAGCAGGCTGCGGGAAGCGTCCACGGTGGGAGGCTCGCCCGGGCGCAGGCGACGGTAGATCTCGATGAGGGCGTCCTCGCGGGTGAGGGCGGTGTCGCGCTCCAGGGTGCGCTTGATCACATCGGAGTTGCCGAGCAGCTCGATGATGTCGTCGTTGGTGACGGCGATGCCAAGGGCGCGCAGGAACATCGTGGCGCTCTGCTTGCGCTTACGGTCGATGGAGACCATGAGCTGGTCGCGCTTGTCGACCTCAAACTCGAGCCAGGCACCGCGGGACGGGATAATCTGGGCCTTGTAGATCTGCTTGCCCGAATCCATCTCGGAGCTGTAGTACACGCCCGGGGAGCGGACGAGCTGCGAGACGACGATACGCTCGGTACCGTTGATGATGAAGGTGCCCTGATCGGTCATCATGGGGAAGTCGCCCATAAAGACGAGCTGCTCCTTGATCTCGCCGGTCTCCTTGTTGGTGAGACGAACGTCGGTCAGAAGCGGGGCCTGATAGGTCATGTCCTTCTCGCGGCACTCCTCGACGGTGTGCGCGGGGTCGCCGAACTGATGCTCGCCGAAGGTAACCTCGAGAACATGGTTCTGGCTCTGGATGGGGCTGGATTCCTTGAACGCCTCACGAAGACCCTCGTCCTTAAAACGCTCAAAGGATTCCCTTTGAACAGAGATAAGGTTGGGGAGCTCCATGGCCTCCGGGATTTTCCCGAAGCTGACGCGCTTGCGCTCAGTGGCAGTGTATGCGTAGGTCACCAGGTTTTTCCTCCTTCACGGAAATGCTCGGTGGGTTGGCGAGGCATAGCTTCGCCAGTTATCGCAACCTAATAGTTTATCAGGTACCGACCGTTGGGCAAGAAAAGCCTTGACGCGATTGAGTTTTTGGAGTAGCAAAGTTTTTCGACAGAAAACACGCAGGTAGATACGTATGTATCGAACACCTGTTCATATATTTTCTGTGAACGAGACCGCTGGTGCGGGCCTCTGAACGGCAGAATGGCGGCGAGGGTTGGCCGGACGGAAATTACATCCCGTTTTGAGGCCCCAAACTGGGTCGCAGTTTCCGGTTGAGCCCTGTTTGGGAAAGCATATCCCGTTCTGAGCCGAAATTCCGGGTCGCAGTTTCCGCTAGGGGCCTCAGCCGGAAAGCACATCCCAGAATTCGACCAAATTGTGGGTCGCACTTTCCGGGGCTAAGCTGTAGCTCGCATAAAAAACGGGTGCAGACCGAAGTCCGCACCCGTAAATGTCGATGCCCGAAGGCTTATTTGCGCATCAAACCGCCGCGCTCGTCGATGGCGTCCCAGAAGGCGCCAGCAAAGCGAGGATCGCTTGCGGCCATGAGGGCGTTGGTGGCCATCCAGCCAGACGGGGTGCCGGTGTCGTAGCCCGAAAGCGGATCGATGACGACGGCGTACATGGCCTCGCGGTCGAGCGAGCGGGCCATGGCGTCGGTCAGCTGGATCTCGCCGCCCTTACCAGCCTGCTGATCGGCCAGCAGGTCCATGACCAGCGGGCTCAGCAGGTAGCGACCGACGATGTACAGGTTGGACGGAGCCGCCTCGGGAGCGGGCTTCTCAACCAGACCGCCGATGCGCCAAACGGCACCAGGCTCGTCGTCGGCAGCATTCTCGAAGCCCTCGAGGGAACCCACGCGATCGCCGGCGATGACGCCATAACGGCTGACTTCCTCGGGAGCGCACGCGGCAACGGCGATAACCGAAGCGCCACCGTGCTCCTTGGAGACGGCGAGCATCTTGTCGCAGATGTCGCGGTTGGGCACAACGTAGTCGCCCAGAAGAACCAGGAAGTTCTCCCCCGCCACAGCGTCGGCGGCAGATCGAATAGCGTGACCGAGGCCCTTGGGCTCGTACTGATAACGGAAGTCGACCGGCATACCGCCCGCATGGGCGACGGCGTCGGCATAAGCATCCTTGCCGCGCTCGCGCAGCAGGTTCTCGAGCGAACGGTCGGGCTGGAAGTAGCTCAGCAGCTCGGGCTTACCGGGAGAGGTAACGATGATGGCATCGTCGACCTCCTCGGGGTCGAGTGCCTCCTCAACGACATACTGAATGACCGGCTTGTCGAGCACCGGCAGCATCTCTTTGGGCGTGCACTTGGTGCCAGGCAGAAAACGCGTGCCAAGACCGGCGGCGGGGATGATTGCCTTCATGTTATTCAAAGATCCTTTCGCAGGCGCAAAAGCGCCCCGTGCGTGCGGCGCACAGCCGCAGACCAAATTGCGATACCCAAGCATCTTACCGCTGGAACTATATGTCGCTACAAGGCAGAGACAATTCTTCAGCAGGTCAACGCAAATTATTGCTCGAATGGTGCAATTTTATTGCCCAACGGCAGGGCACCCGATGCGACGCAAATCACAGAACATGGCAGTTTGAGCAACCGATGTCGGGGAACCGAAAAACAAAAAAGACGGGGCTCGCAATGCGAACCCCGTCTGCAAAGGAATCTGGCGAGAAAGCCTGATTACTTGAGGGTGACAGCAGCGCCAGCAGCCTCGAGCTTCTCCTTGGCAGCCTCGGCGTCCTCCTTCTTGGCACCCTCGAGAACAGCCTTGGGAGCGCCCTCGACGACCTCCTTGGCCTCCTTCAGGCCAAGGTTGGTGAGCTCACGGACGGCCTTGATGACCTGGATCTTGTTGTCGCCGAAGCCCTCGAGCACGACGTCAAACTCGGTCTTCTCCTCGGCCTCAGCAGCGCCAGCAGCGGGAGCGGCGACAACAGCGGCAGGAGCAGCGGCGGAAACGCCGAAGGTGTCCTCGATAGCCTTAACGAGCTCGGAAGCCTCGAGAAGGGTCATTTCCTTAAGAGCATCGATGATCTCATCGGTGGTAAGCTTAGCCATTTCTAAGTCCTTTCGGTTTCCGTGCGGATGCACGGAGATCAGTTAAAACACGGCGCGAATGCGCCAGGGGTGCGGCGTTGCCGCCGCGGGTGAAAACAGCAACTAGGCTGCCTTCTGCTCGGAGACCTGCTGGATCGAACGAGCGAGACCAGAGGAAACGCCGTTGACGCAGACAGCGATGTCGCGAGCGAAACCAGAGATGAGACCGGCGATCTGGCCGAGAAGCTGATCCTTGGTGGGCAGCTCGGCGATAGCCTTAACATCATCAGCGGAAACGGCCTTGCCGTCGGAGATACCGCCCTTGATCTCAAGGACGCCCTTGGACTTAGCAGAGAAGTCCTTAAGGGCCTTAGCGGCCTCGACCGGCTCGGACTCGTAGAACACATAAGCGACGGGGCCGGCGAGGATCTCGTCGAGCTCGGGCTGCTCCTGGTTCTTGAGAGCGATCTTGACCAGGTTGTTCTTGTAGACCTTCATCTCGGCGCCGCACTCGCGAAGCTGATGACGCAGCTCCTGAGCCTGCTTAACCGTCAGACCGTTGTAGTTGACGACGAACAGACCGGCGTTCTCGGCGATACGGGACTCGATCTCTGCAACCTTGTCGATTTTGTACTGCTGGGGCATAAATTACACCTCCTCGAATTCTTTCCGGGCACGGTCCGCCACAAGGACGTGACGGGGGCATGTCCAAAAAGAAAGCCCCCGCGCTGCATGAGCGACGGGGGCGAGAAGACATATCTACTCGACCACCTCGGCTGGCGGGATGTCCCATTAAGCTCGCGGGCGATGCCCGTTTGCACCGGCTGTCTCTGGCAGCGGATTCGTGCGTGAACCGAAAGTATTATGGCGGGGACCCCGGCGTCGGTCAACGGGAAACCGGGCTGCACACAATTCCACCATCCGGCCGCGCCGCCGAAGGCCAGGCGCAAGGTTTTCGCTCGGTCAGGTCCTGGGCTCGCACGAAGAGCACATTAAGTGCTCTTCGGCTCGTGCGGAATCTACGAAAACCTTGCGCCTGGCCTTCGGCGGCGCGGCCTGCGGTGACTTTGGGGCAGCCCGGTTTCCCGTTGGCCGGCGCCCCCACTCATAAGCCTTAAGTCGGTGGGCTGATATGTTGCGTCCCTGATGGCTACAAGGTTGAAAGGAAGGTGGACAGGCGGCGGAGGCCTTCGTCCAGGTCTTTATCGGAAACGCAATAGCTGAGGCGGACGTGGCCTTCGGTTCCGAAGCAGTTTCCGGGAACTAGGGCAACGTTGGCCTCTTTGATGGCTTTGATGCAGAAGTCTTCGCTGGTTAGGCCGAACTTTTTGATGCTCGGGAAAGTGTAGAAGGCTCCTGCGGGCTCTACTACGTCGAGGCCCATGGCGTTTAAGGCTGCGAGTACGCGTTCGCGGCGGGCTCGGTAGACTTTGAGCATGGGGGTTGGGTCAACGGTCAGGGCTCGGGCTGCGGCGTCCATTTCGAAGGAGACAGCACTCGATACTAAGTATTGGTGAGCCTTTGCGATCTCAGCGATGACGGGGGCTGCGGCTGCGAGCCAACCCAAGCGCCAGCCGGTCATGGCCCAGGGCTTGGAGAAGCTCTCGATGACCACCGTCTGGTCGCGCAGCTCCGGATGGCGCTGGGCAAAGCGCTCGTAGCCATCCACATAAACCAGACGGTTGTATACGTCGTCGCAGACTACGTAGATGCCCGCCTGCTCTGCCACGCGCGCCACGGCGTCGAGCGACGCCGTGTTGAGGATGCAGCCCGTAGGATTGTTGGGCGAGCAGATGACGATGGCCTTGGTCGCCGGGGTCACACAGGCGCGAAGCGCATCCTCGTCAATCTGAAATTGCGCAGGCTCCGTATCCAAAAAGACCGCTTTGGCGTGATTGGCTACGACGATGCTCTCGTACAGGCCAAAGGCCGGCGTGGGAATAATGACCTCGTCGCCGGGGTTGAGCATAGCCATGAATGTTGCCGACAGGGCCTCGGTCGCGCCGTCGGTCAGGATGACCTCGTCGGCCGAAAACATAAGGCCCGCGTCCCCCATGTAGGCAGATAACGCCTCGCGCAGGGCGGGGCGACCGTTATTGGGCGGATAGTGCGTGTCGCCGCGGTCCAGTGCGGCGGTCACCTCGGCACTAATCACATCGGGCGTGGGAAAATCGGGCTCGCCAAGCGCAAGCGCGATGCATCCCGGGTGCTGAGCGGCGAGTGCGTTAATCCGACGGATGCCGGAGGGCTTGAGCGTGGCAAGCGAGGTATTCATGGGCAGACGCATGGCGTTCCTTTCGTAAGGGTTGCACTAGGATAGCGCGCCCAGCGCCACCAGACGGTGTAACCTAAACGGAAACGAGCCGGAAAGGAGATGGCATGGAGACGACCGCGCGCGGCGATGTACCAAAAACACTGCACACCATTGCGTATATCAGTATTCCCAATAGCGCCGATCTTGATTTTTTGCTCTGGGACCTGCAGGATGCCATCGCCGCCTATGCTCAACTTTCCGGCACCGCACTCCCCCGCCCGGTCGACTTGAAGGCAAATGACGCCGGCAGCGTTGCCGATGGCATCGTGCTGGCCATTGAAGATGTGGCTGACGATGAGACGTTGACAGCTATCGAGCAGACGCTTGAGCGCTTTGGCGGTACGGGAACGCGCGTCTATGCCGCGATTCGAGCCGCACAAGAGGGCACTGAGCAGGCGCGTGGGGCCGCCGTTCGCCTGCACAAGGCATGTGAGCGCCATGACCAATTGTGGTGTGGCGGCGTTGCCATCTGCGCCGGCAGCGGCATTGCGGCGCTTCGTCGCTCCCCGCGCATGGGACTCTTGCGGCGACCGTTTTCGGAAGCGATGGATAAGCTTGTGGGTGCCGTGCGCATGGGCTGCTCAGTTGAGCACGCCCAGCTGCTCGGCGGCGGCGATGCCGGTAGCGTCAACGCCGACGGCATGGTGCGTGTCGAGCCCGCGCTGCCCGCGCCGATCTGGCACGCCATCATCAAACGCCTCGGCGCCCATGCTCAATCAAATATCTAAATTAGAGAGCAGCCCAGTCAACTGCCTCGCGCCAGCGCTCGACAAGGCGCTCAAGACGCCAAGCCGCATTGGCAGGACTTGTCGAGGGCAGGACGATGGCG
>CATXML010000034.1 GCA_958372035.1 uncultured Collinsella sp.
CACTCGATGGTGCCGGGGGCTGCGGTATTGGGCGCATCCTCGGCCTCGGGCAGGCTCAGGTTGGTCACGTCATCGACAATGCCAATGGTGAACTCGCGCTTGGGCTCGTCCTTCTTGAGCTCCTCGAAGACAGCGAACGCGGACGCGGGAGGCGTGTCCTTGCTGCCCAGGCCGTAACGGCCGCCGACGACCTTGATGCCCGTCTTGCCGGCCTCGTAGAGAGCAGAAACGACGTCCTGGTAGAGCGGCTCGCCGATGGAACCCGGCTCCTTGGTGCGGTCCATGACGGCAATCTTTTTGACGGTCTCGGGGAGAACGTCGACAAAGTGCTTGATGGAGAACGGACGGAACAGGCGAACCTTGACCAGGCCGACCTTCTCGCCGTGAGCGTTGAGGTAGTCGATGACTTCCTCGAGCACGTCGCAGAAGGAGCCCATGCACACGACGACGCGATCAGCATCGGGAGCGCCGTAGTAGTTGAACAGGCCGTAATCGGTGCCGAGCTTCTCGTTGATCTTCTTCATGTAGCCCTCGACGACGGCGGGAAGCTCGTCGTAGACCTTGTTGCAGGCCTCGCGGTTCTGGAAGAAGATGTCGCCGTTCTCGTGGCTGCCGCGGGTATGCGGGTGCTCAGGGTTGAGCGCGTGATCGCGGAAAGCCTGGACGGCGTCCATGTCGCACATCTCGGCAAGATCCTTGTAGTCCCACATGGCGACCTTCTGGATCTCGTGGCTGGTGCGGAAGCCATCGAAGAAGTTAAGGAACGGGGTCTTACCCTCGATGGCGGCAAGGTGAGCCACCGGCGAGAGGTCCATGACCTCCTGGACGTTGCCCTCGGCGAGCATGGCGAAGCCGGTCTGACGGCAGGCCATGACGTCGGAGTGATCGCCAAAGATGTTCAGGGCGTGCGAAGCGACGCAACGCGCGGAGACGTGGAAAACGCCCGGGAGCTGCTCGCCCGCGATCTTGTACATGTTCGGGATCATCAGGAGCAAACCCTGAGAAGCCGTGTAGGTGGTGGTCAGAGCACCGGCGCCCAGCGAACCGTGAACGGTACCGGCTGCACCTGCCTCGGACTCCATCTCGACGACCTTGACCGGGGTGCCGAAGATGTTCTTGCGACCCTGGGCCGCCCACTGGTCGACATGGTCGGCCATCGGGCTGGACGGCGTAATGGGATAAATTCCCGCTACCTCGGTGTACGCATACGAAACATATGCGGCCGCCTCGTTGCCGTCCATAGACTTAAACTTACGCGCCATATACCCCTCTCCTCTCATATAGGTATACAGGCCCCGGCGATCGCCGGGATGTTGGCGTGATGGGATTTTCGCTGTTGCTTCCAATCATCTGGCAGGCGGACTTGGCAGCAGGTGCATGGCGTGGAGAGAAGGCATGCCAAGGCGAGGGGCGCTTGCGCACCGCAGGCCCAGCTACCCGTCTTGCACATGACCGAGCGCCGCAAAGGCCGCATGCCGGATGCTCCCGGGCACGCCCCGGCGATGGGAGGCGCCCGCAACGGAAATCCGCATGCGGGTTTATTGTACCCCGCCGTCAAGTGTAATTTCGGCAAATATAGGCGGGCGGTAAAGGTTTACCTTGGGTGACCGCCAAGGGCCAAAATGGCCCCTCCATCCCCGGGCGACTGGCTCTGACGCGCCAAGGAGTGTCCCCAAGTGCCGGCAGAAAAGGAGCGTCCCTATCTGCCGGCTAGAGGGCACCAAGGAGGATGGCGTAGGTGGTGGATTCGCCGAGTTTGAGCTCGTCGCCGGGGTTGAGCTGGGCGGAGCGACCGGGCTCTACTTGAATACACACGCTCGTGGCCCCGTTTACCACCACGGTGCCGTTCGTGGATGACAGGTCCTCGACAAACCATGTGCCAGAATCGTCGCACCAGATATGGGCATGGCGGGCCGAGACATCGTCGCCGACATCGGTGATGTCGCCCTCCCCCGTTGCCAGCGCGCCGACCTCGACGCCTTCCTCACTCGGCTGGATCCAGCGCGGGGCGCTCACCACGTAGCCGTTTTGCACGCGCAACAGTCCCAACGGATGCGCCGGCGCGGCCTCGTGCTCGCCCGCGACCGAAGATGTGCTCAGCGAGCGCGGCGTCGACGTGGCGCCGCCACAGGTCGCATGAGCGTAGTCGATGGCATAGGTCACTGACGAGCGGACATCTGCCGAGCAACCCACGGCGACAAACAGCACCAGGATGGCCTCGGCGCGCTCGGCGGGCATGAGCTCAGCCGCCTGCGACAGGCGCTCGAGCGCATTGCGATAGAGATTCGTGTCCTGATGGCATTCCTCGAGTGCCCGCACCATGGGCTCGCCAGCCGGGCCGCACACCATATTGGTCACGGCCGCGGCGTCCATGGGATTGCGACGGCGCAGGGCCAGCTGCGACATAATGCGCGCGGCCGAGGTGCCGTAATCGGCAAAATAACGTTCCTGCAGCGTGCCGACCGGCGCGCGCACGATAAAGCGCGAAACCCAGGAGCGATCGGCGGCACGGCTCTGCGGACTACGGCCGTCGGCGAGCGGGCGGCTCGAGAGCACCAGGCCGCACAGTTCGATATGGCTCAGGTGCGCTGCGCGTTTAAAGATGTCAAACATTGCCCCGCACGGGGTGAGCTCGGCTTGAGAAGCCATGGCTTAGCCCTCCTTGGTCGCAGAGATAGTGTCGGATACTTCGGCCGGCCCGTCAAAGGCGCGGGCAGCCGCGGCTCCGCCGGCAAGCGGCGTCGCCATGGGAATTTTCACACGTCGCGCTGACATGACGGGAAGCTCAAAGGCAAACCCCATCGCCAGCAAAAACCACGTGAGCGCATAGGTTGCAATTATGG
The DNA here is from genome assembly GCA_958372035.1 of uncultured Collinsella sp. Taxonomy (GTDB): domain Bacteria; phylum Actinomycetota; class Coriobacteriia; order Coriobacteriales; family Coriobacteriaceae; genus Collinsella. Next base: position 2,844 of record CATXML010000034.1, read on the forward strand.
CGGCCACCAGGCCATCCGCCACGGCATGCTGGGAAAACACGGTACATGCGAGTGCAGCCAGAGCCGGGACCTCGCAGGCGGAAAGGGCCAACACGCCCTGCAGGAACCCCGCGCGGCGATTGCGCGCCAAGGCTCCGGCGGCAATGCCCACCATGCCCGGCAGCGCCAACGCCAGCGCGGCGATAATGGCTGGCAGCTTCCCGGACCACATAAGCGGTCCCACGATGAGCGTCACATGGGCGCCCGACGCCAACAGCGCCGCTGATACCACGACCACAGCCCAAAGCACGCCGCATACCGCCGTCGCACCAACCATCGCCGCGCGCCGGGCCGTGTGCCCCGATACCTCCATCGGGCACGGCATGAGCGGCTCGGCGCGAAGCGAGCGGGCGACATTTTGCGCATAGTGGTCACAAAATGCCGAGAGCGCCGCCTCCACCGCAGCCGGCTCGGGACGATCTTCCTGATGGCAGGACAGGCAGGCCATCACCACATCGAACAGCTGAGCGTCGACAAACGCCAGCGCATCGCGCAGGTCCTCGGAATTTGGATCGAGCCCCAGCTGCTGAGCCTGTTCGGCCGCGGCATGTGCCACATCGGGCTCGCGTCGCAGCAGTTGCGTCAAGTCGCAGCCGGGCGCGTGGGCGCCGACGGGATAATCGGGCAGCGTATCCATCTTGAGGCGATAAGGGCTGGCGATATCGCGAGTCTTTTTGCGCGAGCCCGAAGTACCCGACGCACCCGGCGCTACTTCGTACGGCGCGACACCGGCGATGAGCTCGTAGACCGTACTCGCCGTTGCATAGACATCGATCGCCGGCGACATGCGAAGCATGCGCAGGTCGGGAATATCGTCGGTGAGCATCTCGGGCGGGGCGTAGGCCACCGTCGCGCGGCGCAACGTGGCATAGCGCTCGGTAAACGACGCCTTGCCGCCGGCGCCGGCCACCGCAGAGGCGGGCTCGAGCGCCAGCGACGAGCCAAAGTCGATCAAGCACAGGTCGAAGGTGCCTTCGGCAAGCTGTCGGTCGAGCGGCAGGCGCGCCGTGCGCACCATAATATTAGCGGGCGAGATATCGCGATGGACGAACCCCTCGCCTACCAAGCTCATGCGGCAGAGCAGATCGAACAGGTCGCGACCCAGGCGCGCCGCCACGAGCGGCGACAGACGCCCGGCATCGTCCACGGCAAGGCGCGAGCGCAGGCGAGCGAGCGTCTCGCCCTCGACCCATTCCATGACAATCGCGGGCACGCCGTCGACCTCGCCCCACCCGTACAAGCGGGGAAAGCCCTTAAGGCCCGAAAGGGCACGATGGCATTCATATTCCTCGCGAAACGCCGCCTTGAACTTGGTGACCAGAGCCTCGTGGGCGACATCGTCATCAAATTCGTCGCGCGTTGGCAAGATGAGCTGCTTGAGCGCCACGGCCTCGCCCTGCGCGTTGACGGCACGCGTCACGCGGCCGATACCGCCGCGGCGCATGGTGGCGTCATCGGCAAACAGCATCGTAAAACGGCGCAGGTAGGCGGGAAGCTCGTCCGTGCCCAGGGCGACGGCCGGCTCAAACCCATCGACGCGCGCCAGGCGCAGGCCCACCATGGGATCGTGGGTAAGCGATTGGCTTGTGGCGGAAACAAGATTGGTCATCATAGAGCAATCGCCGCCACATTGTTATTGAAGTTGTTGAGCGCGACGTTATCGTCGCCGTAATGTCCGACCCATTGACACAGGTTTGTGTAGCAACCCCAGAGGTTGGCGAATTGTCGATACCACTTTGACTGGGGAGGAAACGTCTGCCGGCCAAACTCGGCACGGATGACAAACATGTCATTGACCAGGCTGTCGCACGGTCCGGTGTCGCCCGTGGCGTTATAGGTCGACACCACGCTATTGGCGCGGGCGACATAGCCATCGAGCATGTTGTATTTGGTCACGAGCCAACTGTGGATACTCTCCTCCTCGGCAGCCGAGAGGCTACCCGAGCCCGTGTCGCCGCCGGCGCCGCCGTCCATCGAGCCACCACTCGAAGATCCGCCGCCAGAAGCGGAGCCCGAACCGGAACCGCCGTCCGAGCCCGACGAACCGGTGCCAGAACCGGACCCGTCGGAGCCGCCGGGCTTACCCACCTGCTGCGTACCCTGTTCCTTCTGCTGCTCCGCCTTGTTAACGATAGATGCCACGCTGTTGTTGGAAAGCTTCGTAATGACCTTGGTGTTGGTGAGCACGATGGTCTTGCCGTTTGCCAGCGTGATCTCGTTGTCCGATGTTTCGGGACTGTCCGCATCGTCGCCACCGAACACAACGTGCGAGACCACGCTCGCCCACGCATATCCAGTTGTCGTTCCCAAGTCGCTTTTGGCCTTGCGCCCAATATGCAGATCGCGCGCAGCATGCGCCTGCACCATGGATGGTACCGTCACGCCATAAGCCGAAACACTGGCTATGACCAGCACGAGCGAGCAAGACAGCAGCACATACGCCCGAGGCGCCAGGCCCAGCCGGCGTCGCATGCGCACCGCGGCGCCATGCTTTGTCTGAGTGCCCCCGGGCCGCATGCGTTCTCCTCCAACAAAAACACGCCGCTTAAAAGCGGCGCATTCTTTCATATCCACGTTTGAGTGTATCAGCGAACCCAAAAGGTTGCGCAACGAATGGGCAAATACGAGGTGCGAGCGGACCCATCCACGCGATAAGCGGATGAAAAGCAGGTTTGTTGCACAACAAATAAATGAACGCGCGCCCAATTATGAGTGCCCCGTGCGGCAGGCCGACGGGACATGCCGCGAAGCTGACGCCGCTTAGATCGCGCGGCGGGCCTCGATAGCGCGGCCAAGCGTAAGCTCGTCGGCATACTCCAAGTCGCCGCCCACGGGAAGGCCGCTCGCAAGACGCGATACCTCAACGCCCAGCGGCTTGATGGTGCGGGCAAGGTAGCTCGCCGTGGTCTCGCCCTCAATGTTGGGATTGGTGGCGATAATGACCTCGTGGATGTCCTCGCGGCCCAGACGCGCCAGCAGCTCGCGGATATGCAGCTGCTCGGGACCGATCTTATCCATGGGGCTGATCACGCCGCCCAGCACATGGTACAGGCCATGGTAGCTGCCCGTACGCTCAATCGCCTGGACGTCGCGCGGCTCGCCCACCACGCAGATACGGGTGGTATCGCGCATCGGGTCCTGGCAGATGGAGCACTCGTCGGCCGTGGCGTAGTTAAAGCAACGGCTACAAAAGTGAACCTCCTGCTTGACCTCCAGGATGGCCTCGGCCAGGCGGCGGGCCTCCTCGGCATCGGCCTCGAGCAGGTAATAGGCGATGCGCTGGGCCGACTTGGGACCAATGCCCGGTAGACGACCCAGCTCATCGAGCAGTTTTTGCAGACTGTGATTCGCACTCATATATATGCGTGTCTTAGAACGGCATGCCCGGGATGTTGAGGCCGCCGGTGATAGCGCCCATCTGCTTGTTGGCGAGCTCGTTGACGCCGCGAACGGCCTCGTTGACAGCAGCCATAATCATGTCCTGCAGCATATCGACGTCCTCGGGATCGAGCGCATCGGGATCGATGGTGAGGTTGACGAGCTCCATCTCGCCGTTGACGGTCACCTTGACCATGCCACCGCCGGCAGAGGCGTCGACGGTCTGGGACTTGAGGTTCTCCTGCGCGGCGGCAAGCTGCTCCTGCATCTTGCGGGCCTGCTTCATCATCTGCTGCATGTTCATACCGGCCATGATGGCTCCTTTACGTGCGGCCGCACGCCGAGCTGCAAGGGCAGCCGGAGCGCGGCGGGACTTTCAAACTCAAAAATCGTACCACGGCGCGGGGCAAGCAAGCGGGGCGGACACGCTCCCTCAGTCGATATACATGTCCTCCAACGTGACGATTCGCCAATCTTCGCGCGCGGCGAGCTTCTTTTTTGTAGCGGCACTCACATCGTGTTTGCAGAACAGCATGAAATGAAAGGCGGCATACCCCTTTACTAGGCCTCGTTTGCTTTCGAGGTCGTCAATCTCTGCCGACTCGTCAAACGACTCCCTATATTTGCACTCTCCAACAACTAGGCGCTTTGAAACCCGATCTGCAGCCAGAACATCGATATCGTCCTGAGCCCGCTTGGCGGGATTTGTTCCCCACCACGACGACACCGTCGTTGCCGGAATTGGCAACTCGCCCCGTTTCGCCCGCTCGACCATCCACTCGGCACACAACGCTTCGAACCGATGGCCCAGATATTCGTTCAGTTGCTCTTCTGGAAGCGCGTTGACGACCGCCTGCCCTAAGCCCGCCTCGATATCGGACGAATACGGCATGACGAACCGGAACCAAAACGCATAGCACGGCTCGGACAGTCGATATATTCCGCGCTTGCTTGTTTCGGGGTTCTCGCCAAACGGAACGGCCTTTTCTATGATTCCTACCGATTCCAACGCCTTGAGATAGCGAGGCAGCGTTGTCTGGGCAACGCCCGCGCGATCTGCGATCTGCTTTGCGCGGTTTGCACCGGCAGCCACAGCCCGCAAAATCGAGTTATACATTGCCGGCTCCTGAAACACCTGACGAATCAAGCCCTCGGGCTCGCCATAGAGAAACCCCATGGGATCGAAGTAAAGCCGGGCCAGATTCTCCTTGAGTCCCATGCTCGAATCCAGCTGCTGCAGATAGTACGGGACGCCGCCAAAACAGCCGTAGAATGTAAAAGCCTCATGAGCGCTCAGGCCCGGAAGCATCTTGGCTGCATCTCTAAATCCAAGATCGCGCACCTTGATTTGGGCCGTGCGCCGGCCAAACAGGGGGCTTTTGCGTCCCAGCACATTGCTTTCCATAAAACCCTGATTGCTGCCGCAAAGAATGAGAAATGCGTTCGTTTCCCTGAAGGCCCGGTCGATGGCGACCTGGAAAATCGAGGGCAGTGCCTCGTTGCGCATCGCCGCATAGGGAAACTCGTCAAATACAAAGACAAACCGCTCGGTGCGTGCCCGGTCGGCGATGAAGGACAGCGCATCAGTCCAGGATGAGAACCCGCCAATCGATGTGGGGAGATTGAAAAAGCTGGCGATAGCGCGATTAAAATCCGCAAGGTTGTCGGCGTCGCTTTGCTCGAGAGCGGTAAACGAGAGCGTCCTTTTACCGCGGCAGAACTCATTAATCAGCGTCGTCTTTCCCACGCGTCGACGACCGTACACGACGGCCATCTGAAATGAACGCTGCTCATACAGGGATTCGAGTTTTGCAAGCTCTGCTTCACGTCCGACAAACATTATGCACCCCAGAATTATGCAGAATCGAATAATTTACACTTGCATATTATATTAAGCTCAATCCAGTAGAGCCGGAATCAGACAATTTATCCGCACGGCTAAATGCCAAGCCGCCGCTCGAGGCGGCGCACATGGCGGCCGGGTATAATTTGACTGTCATAAATGATGATGTGGAGGTGCCCCCGTGAATGTCCCAGCCGCACTGCAAAACATCCGCTCAAAACACCCCGTTATTTTTTTGTTTCTCTATCTCTTTGTCGGCTGGGCATTACTGGTCATCATCACCCATGCCATAGCCTTTGGAGCAGAACTGCTGGTAGCCAGCTCGGACCAGCCCGTCGTCAAATGGGAAGCGACCGATGAGTACGCCGACGGAACCCGAACCGTTTACTACAACAGCCCGTCCCTCTACCAAGAGTTCAAGGTCAAGATAAAGGGCTCCAAGATTGTCAATGCCGAGCCAGGCATCTATTCGGCAATCGGAGCAACCGTCAACGCCGAGCAAGTCGAGTACACAGACAGCCATGCGACGTATCGTATCGACCTCAGCATCCTAGGCAGACCGTCACGTACCTGCCTGCTCGAATGCGATATACGCGGCACCACGTTGCATATGTCCGAAGTACAGATGCGCCCGAACAAAGAACCCCTGAAGAGTTAGCAGCCCTAGGTCCAACGAGCAACTCTCAGCAGTAGAACGATAGCCCACCGGTTGTTTCTTTCCAACGCTTGCAAATCAATGCATGGTTAGATGAAACAAACTGCATAATATCGCGTAAATCCCGAGCAGGAATGTCACCCTTGTTATGGGCCAGCTTGCACCCGCCGGAGCGAGTAAGCCATATCTTGGTTGCCTCGGCAGTGGGGCGCTTGACCGCAACGTGAACATGGACAGGTTCGCCGTTCTCCCCCGTCCAGAAGAAGATGATGTACGGCCCGAGTCGAAACAGACTAGGCATAGACTCGTCCGCCTTCGTAGGCAAAACGCAGGATGAGCGGGGCATTGTTACGCACGAAATCATCGAGTTCTTTGAGGTCCGCTTCGCTAAAGCCCTCGTGTGACACCCAATTGAATGCCGGCAAGATACACTCCGCTGTGTCAAAACCCCAATCGCGCGGGCGCTCCACAACAACCTTCACCGTGTTGTCCTCCCGGACTTCGGAATACGAAACCTGCGTATCGTCCTCAAGGCGGACATATTCCCACATCATAAGCTCGCTCCGTTCAAAGTGTTCTCTTCTTGAGCAGTATACCCGCCTGCGCAGCTACTCCACCGGCCTGAAGATGGTGGCCTGGCCAAAGACGTTGCGGATGAGGGCTTTGGCCTCGTCCTCGGTCTGCGGGATGCTCGGGGCTGCGCCCTGATGGCCGAAGGGGCTGCCCGCACCGGGATTGGACTCCCAGGGAGCTGCAGGAGCATCCTCCTCTTTGGGGGCAGCTGCAGCGGACTTGGGCGCGGGCGCCGCGGTCGGCACGTCGAACGGGGGCAGATCGTCCCCACCGGCATCGGCAGCAAAACCGCCGACCATGGCATCGTCGTAGGGAACCTGCTCGGATTCCCACGGCGCAGACGGCGCAGCGGGCTGAGCCTTGGGAGCAGACGCGCGCTCGGGCGCACGGGGTGCGGGCTCGGTCGGGAGCTTACCCGTAGCGGGAGCGCCGGCAGGGTTGTCGGAGCGCAGCCAGGGAGCCTTGCCCAGGTCGGATGACTTGGACGCAGGCGCGACAGGCCTGGGCGCGGACGCCGGGGCAGCAGGCTTAAGCGTGGCGGGCTTAGGCGCCGACGGAGTCGGTGCCATCACCGGCGTCGTTTGGTGCTGCGGAGCGCTGGCACTCGAGGATACAGGGGCCGCCGAGGACACGGGTTGCGGGTCCGCAGATACCGCAGCCCGTGCAGATGGAGAATGCTCCTCATGTTGAGGAGCCG
>CATXML010000035.1 GCA_958372035.1 uncultured Collinsella sp.
GTAAGTCCATGGACTTCTGCGAGGCTGGCGACAACGTCGGTCTGCTGCTCCGCGGCATCAAGCGCGAGGACATCGAGCGCGGCCAGGTTCTCTGCAAGCCCGGTTCGGTTACCCCGCACACCAAGTTCACCGGTGAGATTTACGTTCTGACCAAGGAGGAGGGCGGCCGTCACACCCCGTTCTTCGATGGTTATCGTCCTCAGTTCTACTTCCGTACCACCGACGTTACCGGTACGGTCAAGCTCCCCGAGGGCACCGAGATGGCTATGCCTGGTGACCACATCACCATCGAGGGCGACCTTATTCACCCGATCGCCATGGAGGAGGGCCTGCGCTTCGCTATCCGCGAGGGTGGCCACACCGTCGGTTCGGGCATCGTCTCCACGATCATTGAGTAAATAAGCTCTTTGATATAGCTGACTTAGAGAACCCGGCACTTATAGGGTGCCGGGTTCTTTTCTACGCGGGGCTTATTCCCTGCCGATTGCGCTTAGCTCGCCCATAAGCCAAGCGCGAGGGATTGATTAGATCTCGATGGCTTCATTGATGTGTTTCAAATATGAATGGATCCACCGAGAACCAATTGACTCGAGGTTTTCATTGACAGCACTTACGTGGAGCTGATAAAGTAACAACTCGTGCCCGTACGGGGCGGAAATGAAAGGTTCAGGATACATGCGTACTCTAGTTACTCTTGCGTGCACTGAGTGCAAGCGCCGCAACTATACGACCACCAAGAACAAGTCGACCATGCCTGATCGTATGGAGATCAAGAAGTATTGCCCCTGGTGCCGTCACCACACGCTGCACAAAGAGACTCGCTAGTCTCTAGTCACATACGCCAGTAGTTCAATTGGTAGAGCATCGGTCTCCAAAACCGAGTGTTGAGGGTTCGAGTCCTTCCTGGCGTGCCAGTCATTATTCCGTAAGCTCCCAATTGGGGGCTTACGGTTTACTCATGTATAAGCGCATTGCGCGGAGGTAACCCAAATGGCCAACAAGAAGAACAAGAAGAAGGCACAGCAGCAGGCGCCTGCCAACAACGCTGCCGCCAACTCCAAGGTTGAGGCCAAGAAGGCCGTTGCCAAGAAGAGCGAGAAGGCTGCGAAGTCTAAGAAGAACGAGAAGCCTGGTTTCTTCGCCCGCACCAAGAAGTATTTCGCTTCGGTCAAGTCTGAGATGAAGCGTGTCACGTGGCCTGACAAGAAGGAGCTCGTGAACTACTCGGTCGTCGTTTGCGCTTCTCTGGTCGTCGTCGGCGTCGTCATCGCTCTGCTCGATGCTGGCTTTGGCGAGGCTCTTGCTCTGTTCTCCGGATTGAGGGGCTAAACCATGTCTAAGCGTTGGTACGTCGTTCACACTTACTCTGGATACGAGAACCGCGTTAAGTCCGATCTCGAGCATCGCATCGAGACTATGGGCATGCAGGACCGTATCTTTGATATCGAGATTCCTATGGAGCGCGTCACCGAGATTAAAGAGGGTGGCAAGCGTGAGACCAAGGATTCCAAGATCTTCCCGGGTTATGTCCTGGTCCGCATGGAGATGGATGACGATGCTTGGACGTGCGTTCGTAACACGCCTGGCGTCACCGGTTTCCTGGGCGGCAACGGCAAGCCCGCTCCGCTTTCCCGCGACGAGTACAACAAGATGACTCGTCGTCCCGGTAAGGGCGATTCGCCCAAGCGCACCTCGGTTGATATTCAGGTCGGCACGTCCGTCCGCGTCACCGATGGCCCGCTTACCGACTTTGATGGCAAGGTCTCCGAGGTTAACACCGAGGCTGGCAAGCTCAAGGTCACGCTGATGATCTTTGGCCGCGAGACGCCGGTCGAGCTCGACTTTAACCAGGTCGCTGTCATCGCTTAAGTTTTCGTCCGTTCGCGCGAGCGTGCTTCTTCTGTGACTGCTCATCTCAGGAGTGCTTCTAACACGTGCGTGCTTACGATATAGCAAGTACTTCACACTCGTGATTCGAAAGGAATGACCATGGCTGAGAAGAAGGTTGCCAACGTCATTAAGCTCCAGATTCCTGCTGGTGCAGCTAACCCCGCTCCTCCCGTCGGCCCCGCTCTGGGCGCTGCTGGCGTGAACATCATGCAGTTCTGCCAGGCCTTTAACGCCGAGACGCAGGACAAGAAGGGCGACATCATCCCCGTTGAGATCTCTGTCTACGAGGATAAGTCCTTCTCCTTCATCACCAAGACCCCGCCGGCGGCTCACCTCATCAAGAAGGAGCTGAACCTCAAGTCTGGTTCCGCTAAGCCCCAGGCCGACAAGGTTGGTCAGCTCTCCCAGGAGCAGCTCACCAAGATCGCCGAGATCAAGATGCCGGACATCAATGCCAACGAAATTGACGCCGCCAAGAAGATCATGGCCGGTACCGCCAGTTCCATGGGCGTCACCATCGCTGAGTAGCGATTTCTTTAGGTAACGACGGGTGCTCCGACCGGGGCACCCGTTAAATGTGTGCAATAGGGCACACGATACGATGTGGGAGGGCTCACGCCCGTTTAACCACAGGAGGTAATGCACATGGCTAAGCATGGTAAGAGCTATAACGCCGCTGCCGAGAAGATCGACCGCGCCACGCTCTACACCCCCCTTCAGGCTGCCAAGCTCATCAAGGAGCTCGACACCGCCAAGTTCGACGAGACCGTCGAGGCCCACTTCCGTCTGGGCATCGATACTCGTAAGGCTGACCAGAACATCCGTGGTTCCATCTCCCTGCCCCACGGCACCGGCAAGACCGTTCGTGTTGCCGTCTTCGCCGAGGGCGAGAAGGCCCGCGAGGCTGAGGCTGCCGGCGCCGACATCATCGGTTCCGACGAGCTCGTCGCCCAGATCCAGAAGGGCGAGGTCAACTTCGACGCCGCTATCGCTACGCCGAACATGATGGCCAAGGTTGGCCGCATCGGTAAGATCCTTGGTCCCCGTGGCCTCATGCCGAACCCCAAGCTCGGCACCGTGACCATGGACGTCGCCAAGATGGTCTCCGAGCTCAAGGCTGGCCGCGTTGAGTACCGCGCCGACCGCTACGGCATCTGCCACGTGCCCCTGGGCAAGAAGTCCTTCACCGAGCAGCAGCTCGTCGAGAACTACGCTGCCCTGTACACCGAGATCCTGCGCGTCAAGCCCTCTTCTGCTAAGGGCAAGTACGTCAAGTCCATCTCCGTGTCTTCCACCATGGGCCCTGGCGTCAAGGTCGATCCCGCTATCCAGCGCGACTTCCTGGCTGAGTAACTAACAGTTACTGCCTGAGCAAAGCAAGCATTGCTAAAGAGACCCGGTTCTGCCTCGTGCAGGACCGGGTCTCTTGCTTTTGAGTCAACGAAACCACCACGAAGGGGACAGGCACCCTTGTGGTGGTTTTACTTGTGTTGTACTTTAGCGCGATGTAGTACTACCCGAGGCCGAAGGGAGCCCAACATGTTTAAGAACACGCAACAGCTCCTAGGCATAGCGCTACTAGATTGGATAGCGCGCTAGGGTTGTAATCTCGCTATAACGATTTGTTGTACCCGGGTGCGCTATCGTCTGCCGCTTTCAGGCGTGATGAGCGACACGGGTATTTTTCTATCTCTAGGCCTTCTCTCTCTCCTGAAAGCCATCTGTCATAAAACGGTCAATCAGGAGGAACATATAAGCCGCAAAATCACAATCTTTGACGCCACCCTGTGCGACGGTGAGCAGTCGCCGGGCGCCAGCATGAATACCGAGGAAAAGCTCTTCATCGCCCGCCAGCTGGTGCGCATGAACGTGGACGTTATCGAGGCGGGCTTTCCCATCTCGAGTCCTGGTGACTTTCGCTCCGTACAGGAGATTGGCAAGATTGCGGGCGACCGATGCACGGTATGCGGCCTGACGCGCGCTGTCGACAGGGATATCGAAGTGGCTGCAGAGGCGCTCAAAACGGCCCAGAGGCCCCGTATCCATACAGGGCTGGGTGTGAGCACCAGTCACCTGCGCGACAAGCTCCATATGACTGAGGAAAGGGCAATTGAGTGAGCGATCCATGCCGTCAAACATGCTCGCAAGTTCGTTGACGATGTTGAGTTTTATGCCGAGGATGCCGGCCGCTCCGATCAGGAGTTTCTGGTGCGCATTATCGAGGCGGCCGTAAAGGCCGGTGCCACGGTCGTGAACATCCCCGATACGATGGGCTACAACATGCCGTGGGACTTTGGCGCCCGCATCCGTGACCTGCGCGGGCGCTGCGGGTGCGGCCGGTCAGCGTGCGGTCGACGTGATGGAGTATCGCGAGTACGAGATTGAGCGCATTGCGCGCCAGGCATTTGAGGCGGCGCGCAAACGTCGCGGCAAGGTGACGAGCGTCGATAAGCGCAACGTGCTGGAGACGAGCCGCATGTGGCGCGAGATCGTGCATCGCGTGCAAGACGAGGAGTACTCCGACGTGGAGCTTGAGGACCTGCTCGTCGACAACGCCGCCATGCAGCTCATCAGTCGACCGGCAGACTTTGACGTCGTGGTGACGGAGAACATGTTCGGCGACATCCTGTCCGATGAGGCGGCTCAGATTACCGGATCGCTCGGTATGCTTGCCTCTGCCTCGCTGGATGATGGCGTATCGCTGTTTGGGCCGAGCGCTGGCAGCGCTCCTGACATCGCGGGGCTCGGCGTGGCCAATCCGCTGGCTCAAATCTTGTCGGTGGCGATGCTGCTGACCTACGCGCTCGACATGGGCGAGCAAGCCGCGTGGATCGAGAGCGCCGTGGCGCGCGTGCTCGACGAGGGCTGGCGCACCCGTGACATCGCCGATGTCAACACCCCGGCAGATAAGATCCTCGGCACCACGACGATGGGCGACAAGGTCGTCGCCGCGCTGTAGGCGATGCCGATTCAAGCTGTCAAATATCTCAATCTGTAACATCTAAGGGGCAAAATCGTTCCTACCTGTTACAGATTGAGATTTTCGGCTGAGCATCCGTGGTCTGTCTCGATCTGTAACAGCTAACCGATTATTTGGGCCCTACCTGTTACAGATTGAGACAAACCGTTGGGACAGGTCGGACGAGTCAGCAAAACCACCACAAAGGTGCCGGTCCCCTTCGTGGTGGTTTTTAGCGCAACGAGGTGTTCCCAGCCGACCATACGGGCGGCCTTGCGCTCACGCTGCTCGATGACAGCGCATCTTTAGACGCGAAGTGCGGAACCGGGTGCATATACGAGCCGCGTAGCGTTACGAATTCATGGGAATGACCGTATCGCCAATTTGTACGCTTGCAATCTTGTCTGTGTCACAAACTTGCGAGAACGGCCAGGTCTTGTGGACATCAGTGGTGCCGTTATCCAGTTTATTTGCGAAATAGCCGCTGTGGCTGGTTGCGTCCTCAACATGACCGTCTTTGAACGTCACGATGAGGGGTATGTTGCCAACGGCATCCATAGACTCCTCCATGTTTTGAGACATCTTGCCGCTGTTGTTGTCGTGTTCGATGGAACGATCTATGTTGTAGCGGACTGAAACGCCAACGCAGGATACGGTGGCCTCTTGAATCGTCGCCTTGGTGCCGTTAAAGTTGACCGATTTGGGCGCGGGAATCGTAACGGATGTATCTTCGTAATTCAGCTGGAACTTAAGATCCCATGGGCCCGTAAGTATTTTCTTATACTCGGGAAGCTCTTTGCCAGCACGTGGCACAACGAGAGAGTTGATATGCGTGCGGACGGTCCTGCCCATAAGGCCGGGTGATTCAACGCTGAACTGTGCAAAGTATTGAATGCTGGAGTCATTGGGGTTCTTGTCAATGAGCCATGATTGGCCTTGGCCGCCATGCTCGCCATCAACGTATACGTTTCCATCGACACTTCCGGCGATAGTTCCGTTCTCGCCCGGCTCGGAAAGCTTTTTCAGGGCAGCGGGATCGTCGAACGTAAGCGTATAGGCGATGGTAACCATATCCTTGTCGCCCATGATGGCGTCGGCGGTCACGGTGACTCCGTTGTTGGAGCAGCTAGCACCGACGGGCCGGCCAATACGGTCGATGATCTCGGTTTGAGAAGCAGGTCCGTCAAAGATGTCGGAAAGCATGTCAGAAGGAAGCGGCAGGACGCCTGTTGCCATAGCCGTGCCAGCGCCTCCAATGACGACAGCGAGGACTGCCGTTACAGCGGCAATGCGAGCGACTGTTCTTACGGGATGGCGGGCGATGCGCGGCTTGCGTCGCGTGCCATTAAAGTTGCTTTGAGCGGTCGCCGCATCGCTCGAGGCGACGGACTGAGCAATCGAGTTTGCCATGTGCTGCTTCGCATTATCGGTAAACGAAATGTGCTCCAGGGCGTGGCGATAGTCATTCGAATTCGTAGTCATTGTGGTCTCCTTTCAAGGAAAGCCGAAGTGACGCACGTCCGCGGCTAAGGTGCTGGGCGGTTGCAGCTGGCGTCGCGTGAACGGCGTCTGCGATTTCCCTGATGCTCATGCCTGCGTAGTAGTGCAAAAAGATGGCGATGCGCTGTGCTTGAGGCAGGGCCGTGACAGCGGAAAGAATGGCGCAGTCGCGTTGCGCGAATTCTTGCTCGGTATGTGTTACGGGTGCGCAGAAATCGGGGAGCGAATCGAGGTCGACAACCGGGTGATTCGCGTGCGTACGGCCGATATCGCGACATGCGTTCAGTGCGACTCGGATCACCCAAGCACGTTCGTGTTCGAGCGAGTCGAACGGTTGAGTGCGTTGGAGAATCTTGATCAGCGTGTCCTGGCAGATGTCTTGAGCGTCGTCAGCGGATCCAAGGGCCGAATAGCACAATCGAAGGATGAGGTCGGAATACGTGTCGACCAAGCGCTTTGCTTCCCGCTCGATCTGATCGGCATCGCATCGGAGCGTGCTATTGCGGTTACGGCGTGCAGGCATAGTGTCACCTCCAATTGGTCGTGGTGGATATAGGGAAGGCGTCTCGCGAGGTCCCTCTACATACAACACGGTCGAGACTGCATAAGTTGACAAAAAAAGACGGCACGTGAGCGCCGTCCTTACAAAACAATGAGTGTTCTCGTTAATTACACAAGCACCGTGATGGACAGGTCGGACGAGTCAGCAAAACCACCATAAAGGTGCCTATCCCCTTCGTGGTGGTTGTTGGCAGTTACCAGGGGGTTCTGGCGGTTGAAGACTCGATTGCTTCGTGGCGTTTGAGCTCGCGGCGCATGGTTTGCGAGTTGAGCCAAGCGGCCTTCCAACCGCGCGTGGGGTAGCGCGCCTCGTCAATTTCGATCTTGGTATAGCCGCAGGCGTTGACAATCTTCGTTCCGCATGGGTGTTGGCGCTCGCGTTGAAAGTTGGGGCCGTAGCTTTGGTGCACATGCCCGTGAATCATATAGTCGGGACCCCAAGACTCAAGAGCCGCATTAAAGCACTCGAATCCTCGATGCGGCAGGTCGTCCAGGTCGCCCATGCCTGCGACGGGTGCATGGGTAAGTAGAATATCGCATCCGTCTACCAGTGCGATTTTTCGCGATAGCTTGCGCATGCGTTTTGCCATCTCGCGCTCGGTATACATGTTCGCGCCGTCGCGGTAGCGCATGGAACCGCCCAGACCCGCAATGCGAATACCTCGGTACACATATACGCTGTCCTCAACACAAATGCACCCGCCCGGTGCATGGCGCGCGTAGCGGTCGTCGTGGTTGCCACGAACGTACACAAGCGGTTTGTTGATGACAGTGACCAAAAACTCAAGATAGTCCGGATCCAGGTCGCCTGCGGATAGAATCAGGTCAACGTCCTCAAAGCGCTCCTTGCGAAAACATTCCCACAGGCAGCGCTCCTCTACATCGGCAATGGCTAGGATATTCATAGGGCACGGACCTCCGGCTCGTTATCGAGCTGCGGAATCGAGCCTATAACGTTGTCAGCCAGCCAGTTCATCTCGACAATCTGCGTACTCGGCAGGGGAGGGAAGCCCTCAATCTGAACCACGCCGTCCTGGCTGTGGAGCTCGCCGCCAAATGGGTTGATGGAGCCCTCGACAATGCCGTTGCGAAGCAGCTGCACAAGTTTACGCGTCTGATAGGGTAGGCCCGGAGCGTAGCGAATATCGATGACGCCGGAGCTCATACCGTACCAGTAATTGACGGCGCGCACCTGCTGGTCATCGGCGGTCTCGTCCCATGTGCCGTGCAGTAGGCTGCGTACGATGAGTTCGTAGTAACGGCCCCAGTTCCATACCGGCATAGCAATACCGGTAACTTCCTTGCCGTTTACCAGACGGTGAAGCCCGTAGGCGGTGGGGTCCTCGAGAGACTTGGACATATCGGCGCCGGTCATGACGCTCACGCCTTCGCGGCACATGGCCTCGGCAAGGCCTCCGGCGGGCACATCGCCCCAGGTCAGGATAATTTGCGCACGGGGGTCGAGCAGCGAGGCGCCAATCGCAAAGGCGTTGATCTCGCTGAGTGCGCCCGAGGCGAAGACTGACGCGTGATAACCGATGCGGTGGTTGTCCGCCATGCTGGCGGCAAGGGCGCCCAGGAGAAACTTGGCCTCGTACATCTTGCCAAAGTACGATCGGACGCTTTGGTGGGGAAGGCCGATAGAGCAGTTAAGGAACCGAACCTGGGGATACTCAACCGCAGCCCTGAGCGTGTATTCCATCAGGCGGTGCGAGGTCGAGAAGATGACGTTTGCTCCATGTTTGACAGCCGTTTCCACGGCGGCGTAGAACACGTCCGGATCGTGACAGTCCTCGAACGCCTCGGTGCGCACGATACCGCCAAAGTGCTCATCGAGATACTGACGTCCTTGGTCGTGCAGGCTGTCCCAGCTCGACGTCGCACAG
Organism: uncultured Collinsella sp.; assembly: GCA_958372035.1. Lineage (GTDB taxonomy): Bacteria > Actinomycetota > Coriobacteriia > Coriobacteriales > Coriobacteriaceae > Collinsella. The sequence continues at coordinate 8,797 of CATXML010000035.1, forward strand.
GGGAACTCATGGATAAAGGCGATGCGCAGGGGGTTGGCCGCCGAATAGACGGTCTTGCCCATAAAGAAGTTGAGCACGCCGGAGGTGGACTTGGCGGGTGTCTCTTGCTCATCGACGCTCGGCGCTTCGACAAGATCGACCTTGTCCTCGTCATTTTTGCCGGCAATGACAAGCTCGCGCCAAATCTTGCACAGACGGTTGACGACGATATCCGTCGGCGTATCCAGCAGACGGTCCTGGTTGTAGACGTTGAGGTAGACGAGCATGGCATCGGCAGGCGTAATGTCCAAGTGGTCGCCGCCCGCGCGAAGATAGGCGCGCTTAAAGAGCAGGAAGGTGTGACGTAGGTAGTCGACCTTCTTTTGAGGCCATTTTTCGACAAGATCTTGGCCGAGCATTTTGGCAAGCATCTCGTAGCTGCCCTCGCGCGAAAACTCAATCTCGTACAGGGGGCATACGTACCAAAAGGCGCAAAACTCACCGTACAGGCGGCTCTCGACGGAATCCCACTTACCGGGGTACAGACGCGTCACCTTGGCCGAAACCGTCGGAGCGTCAAGGAATTTGAGGACGCTGACACGCTTGTTGCCCTCTTGGACGTAAAAGCGGTGCATGAACTCGGTGACGATGATGGGGTCGCGGTAGCCCTCGGAGATTTGGATATCGTAGAGGTTGGACCATTTGCGGGCGAATTCGGTATTCCAGGGGAGCAGCGGCATAAAGTTACACGAAAAGGCGGACTGGCGACCTTTGGTAACCGTGCCGACGACCATTTCGAGCGGAATGTCCCGCAGGCCGATGTTCTCGCGCTGCCCGCAGGGAAGCTGGGCGACCAAGCTGTCGAGGTCCGTAAGATATGGATGCTCGCTTTGGCTGATGGCGCGACGGCGTCCCTGTTCGCCGCGCTTGCGCGCTTGACGATAGGCCTCTTCCATGGTGTCTACTCCCTTAGTCGTTTAAACAACGATATGAACCATGGTACCACGATGCGAAACCACCACAAAGGTGCCTGTCCCCTTTGCGGTGGTTTTAGGCGATGATGGGGGCGATGGCGCGGATGCAGGCGTCGGCTGCCGTAAAGGTGGTGCTGTCGTCACTGACGATAAAGATGATCTTACCCTTAATGCCAAAGTCGCCGATCTCGCTAAAGAGCACGTAGGG
>CATXML010000036.1 GCA_958372035.1 uncultured Collinsella sp.
AAACGATTGGAGAGCGCATGCCCACGTCACAAAGCCAGAAAAAAGAAGCCATCGCCCAGGCGGCCGAGCAGGAGCTCACATCGCTTGCGGTCCGTGGCGTGCGTATCGCGGGCAACGCGTGCTCGCCGATCGTGCTGGTCAAAGGCGATTTGGACGAGGCCGAGCGTTCGGGTGGCGAGCTTGCCGCTGGCCCGGATGGCGCGGCGTTGCGCAAGGCGCTTGGGGCCATCGGCTACGCGCCCGAGGATTTTTGCGTGCTGGCAAGCGTCGCCGGCGCAGGTGACGGAGCGGTCGCTGTGGGCGAGACGCTGCCGTGCGAGCTGTTCCGTGAGGCGCTTGAGGCTTTGGACCCCGAGGCGGTGCTACTGCTCGACAACAACGCGGCTGACGCCATGCGCGAGACCTACGCCGATATGCTCGTGGCGATCGATGACTTCGACACCGCCATGCTCAAGCCCGGCTTGGTCGCCCATGTGCAGGGTCGCCGTGTGCTCGCGCTCGACGGTTTTGAGGCGGCACTCACCGACAAGGCCGCTAAGCAGCGCATGTGGGCCTACATCAAGCAGCTGACTCCGGCGGCCGCTCCGCTGTAGCGAGCCCGCGTCGACAAACGACCCCGAGCGGGCGAGCCGTACCCGCGGAACGCAAATCCGTCGCGCCCGCGCCCTTACATCACAGCGCGCAGCTCAAACCGATCGCCGTTAATGCGGAACTGGCAGTTGCCGTTCATGCGCTCCACGGCGAGTTTAATGCTCTTGGTGCCAAAGCCGTGACCGGCGTGCTGAGCCACGGGCGTGCCGTCGACCATGTGCGGCGCCCGTCCAAATGTGTTGGAAACCAGCAATAGAAGCTGACCGTCTTCGTAGCGAAGGTCCAGGTCGACAAACCGCTTGCCTTCGGGGGCGGCGCTCGCCGCGGCGATGGCATTGTCCAGGGCGTTCGATACCACACTGAACAGATCGGCATCGCCCACGTGGACGGTTTCGGGCACGGCGGCTCGCAGGTCGGCGGTGATGCCGTGCGCGTTGATGTCCGCGGAAAGCGACGAGAGCGCAATGTTGACCGTTTCGTTGGCGCAGTAGCGGCGCACAGCGGTGCGGTCGTTGGTCTCGCAGAGCGCGTCGATGCGCTCGAGCGCCTCATCGGTGTGACCCTCTTCGATCAGGGCCGCAAGACCGCGCAGGTAGTGGCGCATGTCGTGACGGAGAACCGAGAGCTCGCGTCCGGACTGGCGCCAGGCTTCGAGCTCTTTGATGGCCGCGCTGTCGCGGGTCGCGAGCATCCAGCGCTCGCGCTCGGCGATTTCCTTTGCCTCGTATTCGCGAAGGTAGACGGCAAGAAACATAAGGTAGAACGCGCAGAGGGCGAACGCCAAAAACTCAACGGTTACTACCGAGCCCGAGTGGAAGAGCGTGGTATAGACGTTGGTGGCGTAGTCGAAGATGTAGTAGACGAGCGGCAGGATGAGCAAAATCTCCAGCTCGGTGGGGCTTTTGATCGCCAGGCGGGGGCCGATGTCGCTTGCCCAATGCAACAAGACGGCAAAGACGTCGAGCGTGGTGATGATACGCGCCACGTAGTACGCGACCTGCGAATCGGTGACGGCGAATGCGGCGATGCCCATCCAGTTGCTGAACTGGCAGCTCAGGTAGGCACTGGTAACGCCCAGGATGGCGAGCAGGGGACTCAGGCGATAGCGTACGCACAGGTAGACGACAAGCGGCAGATGCACGACGAGCGGATAGGCCTGTCGGGCGAAAAGCTCGCCGCCAACGGCGTTGGCAAGGCCGAATGCGCATCCGGTTGCGGCGCCGACCCCCACCAGCTCGAGCGAATGGCGGCCGTTGATCTCGACGCCGCATAGAGCCGCCGAGGCAAAGACGCCAAAGAGCAATGTCGTCGCATGGTGGATTGCCCAAAGTACCAGTTCTGCCGAGGAAAGCATCAGCGCCTCCCGCCCTCGAACCGTGCCGCAAAGTAGGCATCCTGGAATCCCTGCTTGCAGCTGCGCGCCAGCGGGATGCACGCGCCCGAGCGCATGACGATATCCGTGCGGTTAAAGTGGTCGATATTGCGCAGGTTGACCTGGTAGCTGCGGTGACATTTAAAGAAGGTCGCGTTTTGGGCCAGCTGGTCCTCGATGCTGCGGAACGGCTCGAGCGCCTCGATATCGCGGCCATCGCGCAGGTGGAAGACCACGTGCTTGTTGCGAGCCTCGGCATATTCGATATCGGATAGGCGCAGGGCATGGTAGCCAAAGGACGTTTTGATGACGAGCTCTTCGGTCGCGGCCGGACGCAGGCTCGAAAGCTCGTCGAGCAGTTGCGCCAAGCGCTCGTAGGTCACGGGTTTGAGCAGGTAGTCGAAGGCGCGGACCTCGTAGGACTCAAGCGCGAACTCGGGCGATGAGGTCAGAAACACCAAGCGTACGGCGGTATCGGATTGGCGCAGCTCGCGGGCGGTGTCCATGCCGTTGACGAGCGGCATGATCATGTCGAGCATGATAATGTCGGCGCGCGATGCGGCATGGCGTGCCAGCAGGTCCTCGCCGCGCGTAACGAGTGCAACATCGACCGCCGTACCCGTCTCGGCCGACCAGCGGTTGATCATGCGGTGCAGGTTATCTAGAAAGGCGACGTCGTCGTCGCAGGCGATGATTTTGAGCATATTGGGCCCCCTTAGTACCTCGATTTTGCCACATCGTGCACGCGCCGCCCGCGGGGGTGCGTTCCATTTGCGCCCCACGGCACGCAACTCGCGCCGAGCGGCAGGGTGTCAAAACATGCGGTTGCACAATACCAGATGGATATATATGTCAATTTGAGCTGGCGGCTGGCGAGGGACCATGCCGGCCGCCAGCGCCAAGCGATATCGGACATCGCGAAAGCATAGGGGTAAGGGAGCTGAACGATGAAGGGGAAGAAGATGGGGATGCGCGCTGTGCTGACGCGCCTGCTGGGTATCGCAACCGTGGCATGCGCGCTCGTGGCGACGCCGGCGGTGGCAAGCGCCGAGACGCAGGTCATGCCCGACGGGGTGAAGGCGGAGGTGCTGCCGCTTACGCAGGCCAACAACGAACCCGTCCAAATCACCGAGCCGGGCAGTTACGTACTTAAGACGGCTGAGGGTGAGGTCACGCCATCTTCGGGTTACACCATCGACGCGCCGGATGCGTCTCGGATTAATCCTGTGAGGATCTACATCGATGGCACGGTCTACGTGAACGATAAGACTAACTGGCGGGTTGAGCAAACTCGATGGCTGTTCAACATCAAACAGGGTAGCAATATCGAGTTCATCGGCGTCAACAATCCGTGCGTCAGCTTCCATAGAAACCAAAAGCAATTTGAGTCCGTAAGCGGCTTTTTGACCGACCGCTATTACAGCGGTGGCTACAAAAAGGCATCGGGCGACATCTCGGTTGGCCTGGGGGTTGGCGACGGCTCGCAGAATTTCATTCTCTCGTATGGCAGCAAGTACGAGCAAAAGGTACCTGCGATTTCCCTGGGCAATACCAAGGGAAAGCTGTCTGCAAATTTCAGTAAGCTGATGATTAGGGACTATGCTGGCAAGTCGCACAACTCTTTGGGCGAGGTTTCCCCATACAGTATTCTTGAATATGCTGTGCCGGTCCGCCTGTTCCGTAGCAGCTTCTCCGATGACGGCAAGGGGAATATTAATAAGCTCAACGCTACGTTTACTGACTGTGCGTTCTGGAATACGTCTGGCGACTACAACGGTGCAGTTTCAATTGTGGGCAATCCCCGTGGTGGCGTGAATTCGGACGTCGCTTCGAGGCTGACTGCGACGTTCGAGAACTGCCGGTTTGGTTCCGATGCCGACAGCGGCATTTGGCAGACCAATAATAAATATCCGACGGTCGAAGAGACCACTGAGTTTGCACAGGTTCAGGAGACTGGAAAGTGCGCTGTTGCAGGCGTGATGGGCGTCACCAACGCTACGGTCAACCTCAACAGCTGCACGATGAGCAACTTCCACAGCACGCGTTCGAGCTCGGCCGACAACACTTTGACAGTCGATGCCCTTAATGTTGCACGAAGCGCTCGCTGCAACATAAACGGTGGCACGATTGAACGCTATGGCGCACGCGGCAATACGTGCGTGGTATACGCCGCTGGAACCCTTACCCTCAACGGATCGCCGGAAATCGCGAGCTACTGGAAGAACAGTCACGCCGGCGATACTAATTATGGCGACAAGTACACTGAAGCTGATAAAGCTACGGGAACCGCCAAGAGCTTGTATGTCCCGAAGAAAAAGAGTGTCGATGCCAACGCCCCGGCGCTGAATATCGCGTCTGACTTCTCCGTACGCGGAGGCTTTGGAGACAATGTTTGGATCTCGATTGAGGAGACTGCGGACAGTAATGGCGTAAAGTCGCGTGTCCTTGGCACCTGCGAATCCAACAAGATCGAAGGCGTTGTGCCAGACGGCTCGTCCGAGAACGACGACAACTCCGACAAGTACGAGGTCGTGAACCTTAACGGCGACCTCACCTTCCGCGAGACCATCCACCAGCACAAGTGGAACGTTGAAGCCGACGGTTTGGGCGTTCGCGCATCGTGCGTGGGCCCGTTCCGCAACAGCGAGTGCGAATATGGCAAGGGCGAGAACGGCGAGCCCAAAAAGTACCTGACGGCCACGTACAAGCTCTCCATGTCCAAGGCAACGAGCTCTCAGAGCACTGAGCTTGTCTATGACGGCTGTCCGGTCAAGATTGCTTTGAATAAGGACGGCGCGTGGAATCTGGAGCAGATGGGCGTAACGGCTAGCGATGAATTCGCGTGGTATCAGTGCAAGTCTCAGGCGGACGCCGAGGCATATAAAAACGGCACCAAGCTCAAGGATGCTCCGGCGGACGCTGGCTACTACTATGTCGTTACGAGCTTTAAGACCGCCTCTGGCCAGACGCTTGAGGGCAAGAAGGCCTTTGAGATTTCTCCGCGTCGCCTGGTTAGGAATAAAAACTACAAGTTCACCCTTAAAGACGGCGGCAAGGGCGCGGGCAAGTATGCCTATGACGGCAAGGAGCATCAGCCCGTCGTTGAAAGTGCAAAGTTCAAGAACGGTGCCGGCGAGTGGGTCGATCTCGTTGAGGGCAAGGATTACGAGCTCAGCGCTCGAAGTGAATCCGGACTGAAGCAGACCGAGCCAGGGCAATACGAGTGCATTGTCATCGGTAAGGGCAACTTCACGACCGATGGAGGCACCACAAGTGTTCTGACGCTCAAATGGGAAATCGTTGACGTTTCGCGCTTTGACCTCGAGGTCGCTGGCTTCGATGGTACCTATGATGGCGACGAGCACGGCATTACGGTCAACGTTAAGAATGACCCCGTTCCGGCGGATATGAAGATTGAGTACCGTGAAGACGGCGGTGATTGGACGACGGACAAGCCGACCTATCGCAATGCGGCCGAGTACACGACCAATTATCGCGTGACGGCCTCTGACTACCTGACCGTTACGGGTAAAGCGACCGTGAAGATTACCAAGGCCGACCAGGAGGCGCCGGCTGGGCTCGTGGGCAATAATTGGACTACGTGCAGCAGCAAGGACGGTTCCATCTCGGGCGTGACCAAGAAAATGGAATACCGTCGCGGGTCGAGCGGGAGCTATCAGAAGATAACGTCTGACGGTAAGCTGACCGGTCTTGCGAAGTCGGGAACGTATTACGTCCGCTTTGCCGAGGATAACAACCACAATGCGTCTGCCGATGCTGAGGTCAAGATCGAGCCGGGACCCCATGCTGTTGCCGACAATGCGGCTTGGAAGCCGAATGGCGAAGGTAGCCACGTTAAGGTCTGCAAGTATTGCAAGAAGACTCAGGAGCGCCAGTCCTGCAGGTGGAAATATGAGATCGTTACGCCCGCCACGCCTGAGGCCGATGGCGTTCGTCAAAAGGTCTGCAGGGTCTGCAACGGCAAATGGGATGAAGAGCCCTATACCTATGTGGACACCTATAAGCCCGTTATTTATGACTTGCAGGATGGCGATGCCTACTGCGAGAGCGTTTCGTTTGACGTGTTCGATGACCGCGACGAGACGGTGACGGTCACTGACAACGGTAAGGAGCTTGAGGATGGCAAGGACGGTAGGTATACGGCCAAGGCCGCCGAGGGCGATGCTGGCGCCGAGCATGTAATTGTGGCTACGGATGCCGCCGGCAATTCGGAGACCTTCACAATTAAGATGTACGCCGAGCATGCGTATAAATGGACGATTGACAAGCAGCCGACGATTACCGAGACCGGCTCCAAACATGGAACGTGCTCCGTGTGCGGCCATGAGTCGGGCACGGTAGAGGTCCCGGCCCTGGCTGTTAAGGGTTACTCGGGCAAATATGACGGCAAGGATCACTCTGTCGACGCCTCGGCCCTGCCCGAGGGCGCCATCGTTGAGTACAAGGCTGCTGACGGCGGCTGGACGAGCGTTGCGCCCAGCATTAAGGACGCCGGCAGTGTGACGGTCGACTATCGCGTCACGATTGATGGCGCGGCGGTTGACGGTAAGGTGACACTCGAGATTACTCCGCTCGCGATCACGGTTTCCGCTTTGGACGCCTCCAAGACGTACGGCGATTCTGATCCCGCGCTGGGTTGGGATGTCACCAAGGGCAAGCTTGTCAAGGACGAGAGCCTCCAGGGCATCACCGTCTCTCGCGAGGTCGGCGAGGCCGTGCGCAAGGACGGCTACGCCGTGACGGCAGCGCAGTCCGAAGGCGCCAACCCCAACTACAAGATTACGTTCAAGGATGGTGCCTTTACGATCGGCAAGCGCGAGCTCGCCGTAACGTGGGACACCACTACTGAGTTCATCTACGACGGCGAGGAGCACTGCCCCCAGGCGAAGCTCCACAACGTCGTCGGCGATGACAATCTCTCCGCGTACGTCGACGGCGCCAAGGTCAAAGCCGGCACCTACACGGCGAAAATTACCGAACTGACGGGCGACGACGCAGGTAACTACAAGCTTCCCGCCGAAGGCCTGACGTGTGAGTTCTCCATCAAGAAGGCGCCCCAGGGTGCGCCGAAGGTCCAGGCCACGGCCGAGACTGTGAGCGGCAAGTCCGACGGTAAGATCACGGGCGTCGACGCGAAGATGGAGTGGCGCACCAAGGACTCTGGCGAGTATCAGGGCGTGCCCGAAGGCGTGACTGAGATTGCGGATTGTACTGCCGGCACGTACGAGGTGCGCTACCGCGCCGATAGCGACCATGACGTCTCCTCCGCCACCGAGGTTACCGTTAACGCCGGCGGCAAGCTCGTCGTGACGCTGCCTGCCAAGCAGGTCGGCTATACGATCACGGCGAACCCGGACGAGCTTGACTGGCACGGATCAACCACCCTCACTGTCAGTATCGAGAGCGGCTACTTTACTGACAACGACTCTTACGCCGTCAAGGTTAACAATGTCGTTGTGGCGCCCGACGCGCGTGGTGAGTTCACCGTTCGGAACGTCGAGAGCGACCTCGTTGTCACCGTCGAGGGCGTGCGCAAGCACGAGGCTGTGAACGACAAGTGGCTCTCTGACGACAGCTCGCACTGGCACGAGTGCGCCTGCGGCGACAAGATCGACGAGGCTGCGCACACCTTTAAGTGGTTTGTCGACAAGGCTCCCACGGCAACCGAGGTGGGCTCTAAGCATCAGCAGTGCACGGTTTGTGGCCACGCCTTGGCTGCTGTTGAGATTCCGGCTGCCGCCATCGTTGGCTACTCCGGTGAGTACAACGGTGCATATCATACGGTCGATGCGACGAGCCTGCCCGAGGGCGCGACGGCTCAGTACAGCACCGATGGCAAGAACTGGTCCCCCGAGGCCCCCAAGATTCGCGACGTTGGCACGCTGACTGTGTCCTATGAGGTAACGATCGACGGCGTGAAGGCCGAGGGTAAGGTAACCCTCGAGGTCAAGCCGCGCGCGATCACGGTCACCGCCCAGGACGCCTCCAAGACCTACGGCGAGGCTGATCCCGTGTTTACGTGGGATGTCACCGCTGGCGAGCTTGTTGAGGGCGAGAGCCTTGATGGCATCGAGATTGAGCGCGAAGATAACGACAACGTGCGCGACGGCGGCTATGCTCTGCACCTGACGCAAGCAAAGGATGCTAACCCCAACTACAACATCACGTTCGTCGATGGCGTGTTCACCATCAACCAGCGCCTGCTCACCGTGATGTGGGGTACCAGCGAGTTTGTCTACGACGGCGAGGAGCACTGCCCCGAGGCAACGCTCAGCAACGTCATCGGCAAGGATGACCTTGTCGCGATCGTTGAGGGCTCCCAGGTCGAGGCGGGCGATTCGTACCGGGCGAACCTCACCGCACTGACGGGCAAGGCCGCGGGCAATTACGCGCTGCCGACCGAGGGCCTGACGTGCGAGTTCTCCATCAAGAAGGCCGCGCAGGATGCGCCGAAGGTCCAGGCCGAGGCCGAGACCGTGAGCGGCAAGCGTGACGGCAAGATCGTGGGCGTCGACGCGACGATGGAGTGGCGCGCCAAGGATGCCGCCAAGTATCAGGCCGTGGGCGAGGGCGTGGCCGAGCTCACGGATCTCGCCGCCGGCGTGTACGAGGTGCGCTACCAGGCTAAGGCCAACTACGATGTTTCCTCTGTTACCGAGATCACCGTGGCTGCCGGCCGCAAGCTGGTCGTGGCGCTGCCGGGCAACCAGGTGGGCTACACGCTCACCTCGACGGCAACCGAGCTCGACTGGAAGGGCAGCGCGACCCTGGCCTTCCAGCTTGCCGACGGCTACTTTAAGGGCCCCGACTTTGCCATCAAGGTCAACGGCAAGAAGGTCAAGCTCACGGATCGTGCCTATGCGCTGGCCGACGTTGAGGCCGACGTAAACGTGACGGTCGAGGGTGTCCTCAAGCACGAGCCCGACGGCACGGGCTGGGCACACGACGCTAAGAATCACTGGCATGTCTGCCGCTGCGGTGAGGTCATCGATAAGGCTGAGCACACCTTTGAGTGGGTCGTCGACAGGCCGGCGACGGTCGAGGCCAAGGGCGAGAAGCACCAGGAGTGCAAGATCTGCGGCGAGAAGGGCAAGACCGAGGAGATCGCGATTCTGAAGCCCGAGATCATCGACGGCAAGGGTCAGACGATGGTGGTCGACGCCGCCAAGGACCTGAGCTTCCGCTCGAACGCACCGCTTGAGTTCTTCCAGAAGGTGCTGGTCGACGACAAGGAGGTCGCCGCCGAGAACTACGTGCTCACCGAGGGCTCTACGATCGTGACGCTCAAGGCGAGCTTCCTAAAGACACTTGGCGTAGGCGAGCATAAGCTGAGCGTGGTTTCGAGCACGGGCACGGCAGAGACGACCTTCACCGTTGCCGAGGCTGCCAAGCCCGCTCCTGGCCAGACCGCTACGACTACTACGACCACGACTACGACTTCCAAGCCTAAGAAGAAGGCTGGCAAGGAGACGTTGCCTGAGTCCGGCGACAGCACGTATGTCATGGCTGGTGCCGTACTCGCAGCCGGTGTAGCAGCTCTGCTGCTGGCGTGGGCCATGAAGCGCGGCGCTTAACCGCATGCCAGTCCCCAGCGGGTCCGGATCGAGCGATTCGGGCCCGCTTTTGGGGTCTGCCGGAAGCCCGGTGGTCAAAAAAGGCCAAATATGAGTACTGTCACCAAATTGGTAGCATCGAT
>CATXML010000037.1 GCA_958372035.1 uncultured Collinsella sp.
GCCCGCTTTTGGGGCCTGCCGGAAACCCGGTGGTCAAAAAGGGCCAAATATGAGTACTGTTACCAGTTTGGTGGCAGCCAAATGGCCTCAAAAATCGGTGCCAGAGGCCAAAAGTGCATCGATTTTCGTCCTTCAGAGTTGCAATCGGGCTCCAAACAAGGCGATTTTGCTGCTCTGGACCGGAAAATCGATGCTACCAATTTGGTGACAGTACTCATATTTGGCCTTTTTTGACCACCGCCCCTTGGTCCAGGACAATGCGGGCCGCTCGAATCTTGGGGCGGGTCCATTTTCAACTATCCTCAGCTTGCCAGTTCGAAAATGGACCCGCCCCATGATTGAATCTTTATTTCAACTTTACACCTGGCTTTACAGCTGTCTTGTCAGCTGTAAAGCCAGGTGTCATACTAAAGCCCCAAGATTCGCCAAAAGAGAGGGGCCTTGATGGCACAGAGCGCGAACATGGATGCGTCGGAGCTTGCACGCGATATCGCGGCCGGCCTAGCATCGGCAACGACGGCAACGGAGCGCGCGGCACTGGTGCCCGCAGAGCTCGTCGAGGCCATTCGGCAACTTAAAACCCAACGCGACGCGGTGATCCTGGCGCACTACTATGTGGCGCCCGAGGTTCAGGCTGTGGCCGATTACGTCGGCGACAGCTTCTACCTGGCAAAGCTCGCCAAAAGCCTACCGCAGCAGACTATCGTGCTGTGCGGCGTGGAGTTTATGGGCGAGAGCGCCAAGCTGCTCAATCCCACCAAGACCGTGCTGCTGCCCGAGCCGGGCGCGGACTGTCCCATGGCGCACATGGTCAAGCGCGAGACGGTCGACGCGGCGCGCGCCGAGTATGGCGACGACCTGGCCGTGGTGTGCTACGTCAACTCGACGGTCGAGATCAAGAGCTGGAGTGACGTGTGCGTTACCAGCTCTAACGCCGTCAAGATCGTCTCCGAGCTGCCACAGCAGCACATCTTGTTCATTCCCGACCAGAACCTGGGCCGCTTTGTGGCCGAGCAGGTGCCCCAAAGGCACGTCATCCTCAACAACGGCTACTGCCCGCGCCACCACATCATCACCGTCGAGCAGATCGTCGACGCGCAGGAGGCCCATCCCGACGCGCTCGTGCTGGCGCACCCTGAGTGCAAGGCCGACGTTCTTGCCGAGGCCGACTACATCGGCTCTACTGCCGGCATCATCAAATATGCCGAGGAGTCGGACGCCAGCGAGTTCATCATCGTGACGGTCCGTGGCGTGCTCTACGAACTCGAGCGCCGCTGCCAGGGCACCGGCAAGAAGTTCTACTTCCCTGCGGTGCAGCCCACCTGCGTCAACATGGATCTCATCACGCTCGAAAAGCTCGTGCACTGCCTGGAGACGGGCGAGGGCGAGGTGCAGATTGGCGTGTCGGACGAGGCCGCCGATCAGGCCAAGCTCACGCTCGACCGCATGCTCGAGTACGCGGCGCGCTAAGCCAATGTGACATGAGGGAACATTCCTTATGCCACATTACAAGGGAGAGGATTCCTGTGGAAACCAAACAATACCCCGATATGGAGTGTGACGTTGTCATTGCCGGTTGCGGCGTGGCAGGCCTGTATGCGGCTCTCAATCTGCCGACGAGCACGCGCGTGATCATGCTCTCCAAGGGCGCTGTCGACGAGTGCGACTCGATGCTCGCGCAGGGCGGCATCTGCGTACTGCCCGAGGGTTCTGACTACGATGCCTTCTTTGAGGACACCATGCACGCCGGCCATTACGAGAACCGCCGCGAGAGTGTTGACATCATGATTCGCTCGAGCCGTTCGGTCATCAACGACCTGCTGGCCATGGGCGTGGACTTTGAGCGCAAGGCCGACGGCAGCCTCGACTTTACCCGCGAGGGCGCACACAGCCGCCCGCGCATCGCCTTCCATGCCGATATTACGGGCAAGGAGATTACGACCAAGCTGCTCCAGGCTGTCCGCAAGCTGGACAACGTGCAGATTCTCGAACACGTTGCCATGACCGACATCCTGACCGCCGAGCGCGATGGCGCTACGGTGTGCGCCGGCGTCGTCGCCGTTCCCGTGGACGAGGATAACTCGGTTCGTCCCGCCGACGAGCTGGCAAATGCCGCTGAGGGCGTACATGCCGGCAAGCCGTTTAAGATCCATGCCCGCCATACGCTGTGGGCAACGGGTGGTATCGGTGGCGTGTACGACCATTCGACCAACTACCCGCAGCTCACCGGTGACGCCTGCTACATCGCGCAGGAGCACGGCATCACGATGGAGCACCTGGACTACGTGCAGATTCATCCCACGGGACTGTTCTCGCCGCAACCGGGCCGCACCTTCCTGATCAGCGAGAGCTGCCGCGGCGAGGGCGCGATTTTGCTCAACGCCGCCGGCGAGCGCTTTACCGATGAGCTCCAGCCGCGCGATGTGGTCGCTGCCGCCATCCGCGAGCAGATGAAGCGGGACGGCGTCGAGCACGAGTGGCTGAGCTTTGCCCCCGTCGAGCGCGACGTGGTGACCGGGCACTTTGCCAATATTCGTGCGCGCTGTCTGGAGGACGGCCGCGACATCTTGGACGAGCCCATTCCCGTCACACCCACGCAGCACTACTTTATGGGCGGCGTGTGGGTCGACAAGGACGGCCGCACCTCGATGCCCGAGCTCTACGCCGCCGGCGAGACGGCCTGCAACGGTGTTCACGGCAAGAATCGTCTAGCTTCCAACAGCCTGCTCGAGTCCCTAGTCTGGGGTCGCCGCGCTGCGTGGCGTATGCGCACCGGCGAGTCGCTAGCCGTGGAGCAGGCGGGCGAGCCCGTGCTCGATGGACGCCATCGCGCCCTGAGTGCCGATACCCTTGCAATCGATGATTTGGCCCGTGCCGCCGGCACGCAGGCCGTGGAGGAGTAGACCATGAATCCCATTACCATGAAGCTCGTCGTCGATGATCTGATTCTGCAGGCTCTGCGCGAGGACATTACGTTTGAGGACGTGAGCACGGCGAGCGTGTGCCCCACGGCGCGTCCCGCTACCGTTGAGCTTATCGCTAAGGCCGACGGTATCATCGCCGGCTTGGATGTGTTTGCCCGCACCTTTGAGCTGCTGGATCCGCAGAGCTCCGTGTTGTTCGATGTTTCGGATGGCGACGAGGTGCATGCCGGCGACCACGTGGGCCAGGTGCGCGGCGACGCGCGCGTGCTGCTTTCGGGCGAGCGCGTGGCGCTCAACTACCTGCAGCGCATGAGCGGCATCGCCACCTACACGCACAACATGGCAGCGGCGCTCGAAGGTACCAAGACCGTGCTTGTCGACACGCGCAAGACCACGCCGGGCATGCGTGTCTTCGAGAAGGCCGCAGTCGAGATCGGCGGTGGCAGCAACCACCGCTATAACCTGTCGACGGCTGTCATGCTCAAGGACAACCACATCGACGCCGCCGGTGGCGTGGCGCGCGCGATTGAGATGGCGCGCGCCCATGCGTCGTTTACCACGACGGTCGAGATTGAGTGCGAGAACCTGGACATGGTACGCGAGGCCGTGGAGGCCGGTGCCGATATCATCATGCTCGACAACATGACCCACGACGACATGGCTGCAGCGATTGAACTTATCGCCGGTCGCGCCAAGACCGAGTGCTCGGGCAACGTGGACGCCAACAATATCCGCGCGCTCGCCGACCTGGGCGTTGACTTTATTAGCTCGGGGGCGTTGACGCACTCTGCGCCGATTCTCGACCTCTCGCTCAAGCACCTGCGTCTGCTGGACGGTAAATAATGAATGCCCGCGAGCGTCGCCGTTCCATCATGGCCGTGCTCGAGGAAGCCAAAGATCCTGTCTCGGGCAGTGCGCTTGCCCGCGAGGTGGGCGTGAGCCGTCAGGTCGTGGTGCAGGACATCGCCCTGCTGCGCGCCGACGGGCACGATATCGTCGCCACCAATCGCGGCTATGTACTACAGGAGGCCCCCAGCAGCCCCGCCGTGCCCACGCGCTTGGTCAAGGTTCGCCACAGCGTGGAGCAGGCAGGCGATGAGCTCACGAGTATCGTCGACGCCGGCGGCGCCGTGCTCAACGTGATCGTCAATCACCGCGTGTACGGTAAGATCACGGCCGACCTGGACATTCGCAATCGTCGCGATGTTGAGCGCTACCTGCACGATATCGAGAGCGGCAAGAGCTTTCCACTATTAACGGTGACGAGCGGCTATCACTTCCATCGCATTGCGGCAGAGGATGAGCAAACCCTCGACGAGATCGAGGCCATACTCAAGGAGAAAGGCTATCTGGCAGACCTGATGCCCTACGAGGATGATTTGTCCTAGCCCGATACTGTCTTTATAAGTTGCGGTGAAATAGTTCCTAAAATCGGCACCTAAGCAATGAATCGGGAACTATTCCACCGCAACTGCCAAGGTAGCCCTGTCCCCAATTAGCTGCCTATACAAACAAAAGGAGGCCTCCGCGGCGATGCGGAGGCCTCCTTTTTGTGCACGGTGTACTTTTGAGTGTGCAGGTGGGGGAGCTGTTACTCCTCGACGATCTCGGTGATCGCGCCGGCGGGGCAAGCGTCCTGGCAAGCGCCACAGGCGACGCAGGAATCCTCGTCAGCGACGGTAGCGACGTCCTGGAGCTCCAGAACGCCAGCGGGGCAGGAGTCGACGCAAACGCCACAAGCGATGCACTCGTCGGCATCAATTACGGGATGAGCCATGGTAGTTTCCTCTCTGTTGACCGACGCTACAGGCGATGCGCGTCGGTTTGATTCGGGCAAAAACATACCACGGGAGCGACCGTTTGCAATACCCTCTGACCGGCATCTTCATACCGTTCGCCGAGTATGCCACGGCTTACTAAAAAACATGCAGGTGAGGCCGTTGAGCTGCGCAAATGTTAGCTACAGGTGACTTGAAATATAGGGCGATTGAGCGTGCTTGCGGAAAGCGCATCCCGTTATTTTGCCGAGAAACGGGTCGAACTTTCCCCAGGGAAGCCCGGGGCCGCCATGTGCGCTCCCAAGCCCAAACCTCAGCCATCTCTACATAGATCTCAATAGATCTGCCGAGAACTCAAACAGTGCATCTACCTGCACATTTGAGAACCTAAACTCTCAGCAATAAGAAATCTTATATGAATTGACTTAGATTTTGTATATTCCGGCCCATAAGGGGATACACTACATCCTGAAAGACAAGCCGAAGCGCCACACGACAGACCGTCGAGGCGGCGCGAACGCAAAAGAGAGAGGGAATTTCTAATGAGTAAGATTCTTGGTATCGACCTTGGTACTACTAACTCCGCAATGGCCGTCCTCGAGGGCGGTTCTCCGACCATTATCGTGAACGCCGAGGGCGACCGCACCACCCCGTCTGTCGTGGGCTTCCGTGCTGACGGCGACCGCGTCGTGGGTAAGGCCGCTAAGAACCAGGCTGTCACCAACCCCAAGAACACCGTGTTTTCCATCAAGCGCTTCATGGGCCGCAAGTACTCCGAGTGCACCTCCGAGATCAAGACCGTGCCGTATGAGGTCAAGGAGGGCCAGGGTGGCCGTGCCGTCGTCGATATTGAGGGCAAGGATTACACCGCCGAGCAGGTGAGCGCCATGACGCTCGCAAAGATGAAGGCCGACGCCGAGAAGTATCTGGGCGAGACCGTCACCGACGCCGTCATCACCGTCCCGGCCTACTTCAACGACGCCCAGCGTCAGGCCACCAAGGACGCCGGTAAGATCGCCGGCCTCAACGTCAAGCGTATCGTCAACGAGCCGACCGCTGCTGCTCTGGCCTATGGCCTGGACAAGCAGGGCACCGACCAGCGCATTCTGGTCTTCGACCTGGGCGGCGGCACCTTCGACGTCTCCATCCTCGACCTCGCTGACGGCGTGTTTGAGGTTCTGTCCACCTCGGGCGACAACCACCTGGGCGGCGACGACTGGGATCAGCGCGTCATCGACTGGATGGCCGATAAGTTCCAGCAGGAGAACGGTGTCGACCTGCGTCAGGACCCCATGGCCCTGCAGCGTCTGAAGGAGGCCGCCGAGAACGCCAAGAAGGAGCTCTCCGCAGCCCAGCAGTCCACCATCAACCTGCCGTTCATCACCATGAACCAGTCTGGCCCGCTGCACCTCAACTACACGCTGACCCGCGCCGAGTTCGAGAAGATCACCCGCGACCTGCTCGAGCGCTGCAAGCAGCCTGTCACCAACGCCCTGCGCGACGCTAAGCTCAAGCTCTCCGATCTGACCGAGGTCATCCTCGTCGGCGGCTCCACCCGTATGCCCGCCGTCCAGGATCTGGTCAAGACCATGACCGGCAAGCAGCCCAACATGTCCGTGAACCCCGACGAGGTCGTTGCCGACGGCGCTGCCGTCCAGGGCGGCGTGCTCACCGGCGACGTCGAGGGCATCCTGCTGCTCGACGTTACCCCGCTGTCGCTGGGCGTCGAGACCATGGGCGGCATCATGACCAAGATGATCGACCGCAACACCACGATCCCGACCTCCAAGACCGAGGTTTACTCCACCGCTGCCGACAACCAGACCAGCGTCGAGATCAACGTGCTCCAAGGCGAGCGCGAGCTTGCCCGCGACAACAAGTCGCTCGGTAAGTTCCAGCTGACCGGCATCCCGGCTGCCCGCCGCGGCGTGCCGCAGATCGAGGTCACCTTCGACATCGACGCCAACGGCATCGTCAAGGTCTCCGCTAAGGACAAGGGCACCGGCAAGGAGCAGCAGATTACCATTTCCGGCTCCACCGCTCTGTCCGACGACGAAGTCGATCGCATGGTCAAGGACGCCGAGGCTCATGCCGAGGAGGACAAGAAGCAGAAGGAAGAGGTCGAGGTCCGCAACCAGACCGACAGCCTGTGCTACTCCACCGAGCAGACCCTCAACGAGCTGGGCGACAAGGTTTCCGCCGACGTGAAGTCCAAGGCCGAGGCCGCTATCGCCGACGCCAAGAAGGCGCTCGAGGGCTCTGACGTCGAGGCCATCAAGGCCGCTGGCGAGTCCCTGCAGTCCGTGGCCTACGAGCTGGCTCAGGTTGTCTACGCCGACGCTCAGCAGCAGACCGACGGTGCCGCCGGTGCCCAGCCTGCCGACGATGACGTTGTCGACGCCGACTACGAGGTTGTGGACGACGAGGACAAGTAATCATGTCCGCCCGTAAAGCTCGCACGGAGGCGGCCGCCGCTGGCGCCGCCCCCGTTGACTCTGAGGAGAAGGACGTGAAGATTCCCGTAGAGGCCGTTGACGATACCGAGGCCAACGAGGCCCCGGCCGCCGAGGCTGCCGAGAACCAGGTAGAGGATTCCAACAAGGAGGCGACGATGACCGAGGACGAGATGGTGGAAGCCGCTATCCGCGCCGGTGAGGAAGCCGCCGACAACGACTTTAAGCTCAAGTTCGAGCAGGCCCAAAAGGAGCTTGCCGACGTGCGCAGCGAGCTCGATGCTGCGGCAGAGGCCCAGAAGGCCGCCGAGGACAAGGCAAAGGACGCCACCGAGCGTACCGCCCGTCTGCAGGCCGACTGGGAGAACTTCCGTCGCCGCACCGCTAGCGAGCGTATCGCCGAGCGCGAGCGCGCGACCGAGAAGCTCGTCACCGCGCTGTTGCCGGTGGTTGACGATATCGAGCGTGCAATCGACCATGCCCGTAGCCAGGAGCTTTCCGACGACTTTAAGCAGTTCGTCGATGGCGTTGACGCGGTGCATGCCAAGCTGCTCGATGTGTTTGCGCACGAGGGCGTTGAGCCCATCGACCCCAAGGGCGAGGCGTTCGATCCGCTCGAGCACCAGGCCGTGGGGCGTGTCGAGGACGCATCGCAGTACGACGAGACCGTCAACGACGTGTACCAGAAGGGCTACCGCATGGCGGACCGCATCCTGCGCTCCGCGATGGTGACGGTGACCTACGGTGGCGAGAAGCGCCCCGCACCGGAGCCCGAAGCGGCGCCCGAGGATGCTGCGGCCGATACGGCTGAGAGCACCGAGGAGTAATTGAGAAGGGCCCCGGGGCAACACCCGGGGCCCTTTCTGGCCTAGTGCCATATGAAAGCATGAGCCGCCGCCCGCTGGGCGGCGGATGAAACAGGAGAGGAGCTACGATGGCTGCAGGCAAAACCTTCTATGACATCCTGGGCGTATCCAAGAGCGCCTCCGACAAAGAGATCAAGAGCGCGTTTCGCAAGCTCGCGCAAAAATATCACCCCGATGCCGGCGGCGACGAGGCCAAGTTCAAGGAGATTAGCGAGGCCTACGAGACGCTTTCGGACGAGAAGAAGCGCAAAGAGTACGACCAGATGCTCATGTTTGGCGGCATGCCGGGCGCAGGCGGCGCGTATGGCGGCGGCTACGGTGCCGGCGCGGGCGCCAGCGGCTGGGGCGACATCTTCGACAGCATCTTTAGCGGCAACGGCGCCTGGGGCAGCGATTGGGGCTCGGGCTTTGCCGGGGCCGCGGGCGCTGCCGGTGCGGGCGCGGGCCGCAACCGCGCGCGCAAGGGCGGCGACCTGTCGCTGACTGTCGACGTAACGGCCGAGGACGCGTTTCGCGGCGTGACGCACAAGGTCACCTATCGCATTCCCTCGACAGGCGAGCAGCAGACCATTACGGTCTCGGTGCCCGCGGGCGCGGTCGACGGCGGCAAATTGCGTTACAAGCGCCGCGGCGAGTACGGCGTTGCCGGAGGCGAGCGCGGCGACCTGGTTGTGACCACGCATGTGGAGGAGCATCCGCTGTTTAAGCGCAAGGGTGCCGATGTGACCATGGAGGTGCCGGTCTCGGTCTACGAGGCGGCGCTCGGCTGCACGGTGGATGTGCCCACGCCCGGCGGCGCGACGGTTCGTCTGAAGGTGCCCGCTGGCACCCAGACGGGCAAGAAGTTCCGCTTTAAAGAGATGGGCGCGCCCGACGTTAAGCACCGTGGTCGTACGGGCGCGCTGCTCGTCGAGATCAAGGTGCAGGTCCCCACGAGCCTGTCCGACGATGAGCGCGATGCCATGACCAAGCTGCGCGAGGCCGACACGCGCGATTATCGCGAGAAGGTCAACCGTTACAAGGCGACGTACTAGGGCGGTCGCGGCGCACGCCCACGCTCGCGGGCTTATGGTGGACGATAACGAGACGGAAAGGGGTCAGGTAGCATGGCCGAGGACAATAGGAACAAACCGCTGTACATGATCAGCGTGGCGGCCGAGCTGACCGGCATGCACCCGCAGACTCTGCGCGTCTACGAGTCCAAGGGCCTGGTGAATCCTCAGCGCTCGGGCGGTAACACGCGCCTGTATTCGCGTGCCGATATCGAGCGTCTGGAACTCATCAACCAACTGACCGACGAGGGCATCAACCTTGCCGGCGTGGTGCGCATCCTCGATATGAAGGAGCGTGCCGAGGAGCGCGAGCGCGAGAACGAGAAGCTCCGCGCTCGCGTGCGCCAGCTCGAGGACGAGCTGCACGAGTACAAGATGCAAAAGAAGATCACCGCCCTGGCTCCGCGCGACGGCTCAGTCAACCCCGAGCAAGTCATGCGCAAGCTGCTGGGCGCCGGAGGAGATTTGTAGTTACGCGGTTTTAGCAAACCGCGTAACGGCTCGATGCTGC
>CATXML010000038.1 GCA_958372035.1 uncultured Collinsella sp.
AGCGTACGGCGACGTTTTGCCGTCGTGGCGCCGCACATGGTATTGAGCGTGCGCTCCAGCTGGGTAATCTGATGGCGATGGGCTTTGAGCTTCTGCGTCACCGAGGCCAGTGCCGCAGTCGCCGGGTTGAGTTTAGTCACGGTTAGGCCCGTGGTGCGGGCGATCTTTTCCATGTACTCCTTGCGCTCGTACTCGCGGCGCTTATGACATTTGAGGCTCTTGGGGTCGACCTCCAGGCCCATGCCCGTACCGGCCCACTCCTCGGCGGTGGCGATGGCCTCGCCCAGAATATCCTCGCCACCGGTGTTGCGGCACTTATCGCACACGCCCAACGGCAGGTACACGCTCACGTTGGGATAGTCCGCCAGCACCGAGAACCAGGTCTCGGCCGTAATATCGCCCACGCAGGCGACGACGACCTCGTTTTCGCGCGGCATGCGCTTAAGGGCGCGCGTGCAGGTGACGTAGGCGGTCTCGTGGCTCGTAGCAGCAGAGACGATGTCGTCATACAGGTT
Organism: uncultured Collinsella sp.; assembly: GCA_958372035.1. Taxonomy (GTDB): domain Bacteria; phylum Actinomycetota; class Coriobacteriia; order Coriobacteriales; family Coriobacteriaceae; genus Collinsella. The sequence goes on from CATXML010000038.1 coordinate 516, forward strand.
TTTGGGCGCCAAGCGCGGCGAGATGATCGCCTCGGTCGGACAGGCAGCGGCGCACAGGCCGCACTTGCGACAGGAGTCGAGGATCTCGATGGCGTCTTCCTCGACCTCGATAGCGTTGACCGGGCACACGTCCATGCACGCGGTGCAGCCGCTCTTTTCGTTTTTGCAGGTCAGACACGGAATGGTGTTGCCACGCGGACGCTCCTTGTAGTCGGCAGGATTCCACTGCGGCGCCGACGGATCGAGCGCATCGGTCACGCCGCCAAGCGGGTTTTTAAGAAAGTCGAAACCCTTGCTGATCTCGATAATGTCATCAAATAGATCGTGTTCCTGCGCCATGCGCGGCCCCTCCCTGAGCAGTGCAAACAAGCAAGAGATAATGATACGCTATCGGCCCGTGCCTCGGGCAAATTACACGCGGAGCACCTTTGCGGCAAATAGCCTATGGCCTATCGCCGCCCCGATTGCACAAGGTCGATCAAGCGCCAAACTATGCCTCGCGCATGAGCTCGACGAGCTTTTGCTTGGTCACCTTGGCCTGCTCGTTGGCCATATTGCGTTCGTTTCTAAAGGCCGCATCCGCAACGCTCATCAGGTCGGCATCGGAAATCTCGCCAAGGCCCAGCTCCTCGAGCGTCGTCGGCAGACCGACGCGCTGACAAAACTCGAGCACCTGTTCAAGCTCGGGCGCACGCTCCAGACGAAGCTGGACCACCAGACCAAACGCCACGGCCTCGCCGTGCATGGCCTTGCACTCGGGCAGAATCGTCAGACCGTTGGCGATGGCATGCGCCAACGCCAAGCCACCGCTCTCAAAGCCAACGCCCGAAAGCAGGATGTTGCACTCGATCAGGCGCTCAACCGCCGGCGATGTACGCCCCTTTTTGAGATCGCGCTTGGCAGCGACGCCGCATTCCATAAGCGTATCGTAGCAGGCACGTGCCGCGACCAGTGCCAAGTGCCCCGGCGCGCCACCGTGCTCGTTCGCGCCGTGCGCCGCGGCGCACGAACGCGCCTCAAAGTACGTTGCCAGCGCGTCGCCCATACCGGCGACCGTCATGCGCAGCGGGGCCGCCGCGACCACGTTGGTATCGACCACGACCAGGTCCGGATTCTTCTCGAGCATCAGATAGCGATCGAACGACCCATCCTCGTGATACAGCACCGAAATCGCGCTGCACGGACCGTCCATCGAAGCCGCCGTGGGGCATACACACAACGGCAGCTCAGCATAAAACGCAACGGCCTTTGCGATATCGAGCATCTTGCCGCCGCCAATGCCCACCACCATGTCGCAATACTCGGCCTGGGCTTCCTTGGCCATTTCGACAACGGCATCTTCCGTACACGGACCGTTGTAAATCTTAAAGAACGGCTCGCTTAGATCTTCATCCAGAAATCCATCGACGATCTGCCTGCACAGCCGATCCTCGGTGCCCTGGTCAAACAAGACATAGGCAGCGCAGCCCAACCATGACAAATACCTGCCCTGACGCGAAAGTTCGCCCGGCCCCTGAACATACCGGCCGGGACCGCCGTAAACCATAGGAAGCGCCATACGAGAATCCGCCCTTCATCAAACAACGATTGGTGCAAAGTAACCTGACCCCTTTGCACCAACTTGGTGCGATGGGGTCAGGTTAGTTTGCACCATAGCAAAAAGGGGCAAAGCCGTCTGCTGGCTTTGCCCCTTCCTTAGCTTGATTTACTCATCCATGAGATAGTAGTGTCCCAGCGCGTCGGCACCCAGGATGGCGTTTGCGACCATCTCGGGCGTCACCTCAAACGGCATATTGCACATGGTGTCATCGGGCGCGCAGGCGGCCTCGGCAACAATCATGGCCTGTTCGCGCGTAAGCTCGGCAACGCCAAGTTCCTTCATCGTGACCGGCAGGCCCAGCTCAATGCAGAAGCCCAAGACTTCCTCGAGTTTCTCAGTCGGAGCATCCTCGAGTACCAGCTGAACGATGGTGCCAAAGGCGACCTTCTCGCCGTGATACATGCCGTGGCACTCGGGCAGCATCGTCAGGCCATTGTGGATGGCATGAGCAGCAGCAAGGCCCGAGCTCTCAAAGCCAATGCCCGAAAGCAGCGTATTGGCCTCGATGATATGCTCGACGGCAGGCGTGAGCGCACCCTTCTCCAGCGCGACCTTGGCCTTGACGCCATCGGCCATAAGCGTCTCGTAGCAGAGCTTGGCGAGCGCCAGGCCGGCCATTCCGCCCTTGCCGCCGGCGCAGGTGCCGCCGTCGGCATCGTGCGTTGCCTGGGCCTCGAAATAGGTTGCGAGCGCATCGCCCATACCGGAAACCGTCAGGCGCACCGGGCTCGCCGCGATAACCGTCGTGTCCATAAGGACAATGTTGGGGTTTGCTTTAAGGAAGAGATACTTGTCGAACTGGCCGTCATCGGTATAGAGCACCGAAAGTGCCGAGCACGGTGCATCGGTCGAGGCGATGGTGGGGCAAATGATAACCGGGGACTCCAGGTAGTAGGCAACGGCCTTCGCGGTATCGAGGATCTTGCCGCCACCGACGCCAACGATGATGTCGCAATCGTTGTCGCGAGCAAGCGCAACCAGGCGATCGACCTCGCCCTTGGAGCACTCGCCGTTAAAGTCCTCAAACAGCAGCTCGGCCTTAGCCTCGGCAAAGCCGCCCTCGATCTTGGCACCGACGCGCTTCTTGCCCGAAGGCGTCACGATGACGAGGGCCTTAGCGCCGAGCGGCTCGACATAGGAGCCGAGCTTGGCGAGCTCGTCCGGACCCTGGATGTACTTGCTGGGGCTATTGAAAATTGCAGCCATAACTATCCCATTCTCTAAAAGAAAAAAGAAGGGGCTCCGTACGGATACGTGCGGAGCCCCTCGTTACGATAACAAGAGTCGATTAGAAATCGATGTCGGTGTCGTAGTAGCAGGCCTTGAGGATCTTCTCGAAGTCGGCAGCCTTGGTCTCACGCGGGTTCTCGGGCGTGCAGGCGTCGGTCTCGGCGTTCGCAGCGATCTCGGGCAGCTTGGCGAGGAACTCCTCCTCGGAAACCATCTGCGGGTTCTCGGCGTCGACCTTCACGCCACCATTCGCGTAATCCTTGATGGACTGCGGAATGTTGAGCTGGTCATTGAGGTCGCGAATCTTCTGGACGAGCGCAGCGATGAGCTCCTCGTTGGTCTCGCCGGGAAGGTGCAGGATCTCCTTGGCCACGTAAGCGTAACGCTCAGCAGCACGCGGGTCCTTGGAGTTCCACTGGATAACCTTGCCCAGGTACATGGCGTTAGCGGCACCGTGGATGATGTGGCCGTTCTCGAAGGCAGCACCGGTCTTGTGAGCCATGGAGTGAACGATGCCGAGCAGGCCCGAGGAGAAGGCGATACCGGCGATGCACTGAGCCTCGTGCATGTGCTGACGGGCCTCATGGTCGCCAGCATAGGACTTGGGCAGCCACTCGACGATCTCGCGGATGCCGTGCAGGGCGTTGGCGTCGGTGAACATAGAGGCGCAGGTGGAAACGTAGGCCTCCATGCAGTGGGTCAGAGCATCCATGCCGGTGTGAGCGCACAGCTTGGCGGGCATGGTGTAGGTGAGCTCGGGGTCGACGATGGCGACATCAGGGGTGATGTTGAAGTCGGCCAGCGGGTACTTGATGCCCTTGGCGTAGTCGGTAATGACGGAGAACGCGGTGACCTCGGTAGCGGTGCCGGAGGTAGAGGAGATGGCGCAGAAATGAGCCTTCTGACGCAGCTCGGGGAAGCTGAACGGCTGGATGATGTTATCGAAGGACTCCTCGGGATACTCGTAGAAGACCCACATGGCCTTAGCGGCATCGATGGGCGAGCCGCCGCCGATGGCGATAATCCAGTCGGGCTCGAACTCGCGCATGGCCTCGGCGCCCTTCATGACCGTCTCGATGGACGGATCGGACTCGACGCCCTCGAACAGCTTGACCTCGAAGCCGCCTTCCTTAAGGTCGGCCTCAACGTCCTGCAAGAACCCGCCGCGGCGCATAGAGCTGCCGCCAGAAACGATGATGGCCTTCTTGCCCTTGAGGTTCTTCACCTCGTGGCGAGCGCCCTCACCAAAGTACAGATCGCGAGGATTGGTAAAACGTCCCATACTGTGCCTCCTAAACAAGCCCCTCTTAGACTTGCGTATATAACGGAGCACCCAATTGGCTCCGTTAGGACCGGTTTGCGCGTTGCCGGCGATGACAATGCGCGATGTCTAAACGTCTCAACGCTCAGACAAACACTATTTTACCGTTCTGGTTGGTCAGTTATTCACCTAAAGCCGCCAATGATGAAACGTTTTTTCTATCCCCGAAGACCCTTGTGCGGCATTCATACTCCCAAGCTGGGCAAACGTTTTATCAAGGTTGACTACATATCCTGGGCAGGACTGTGCCCCTCCAAAATATGCACCGTTCGCCGCCAAAAATCGACCGTTTGCGGCACCGTGATACCACTCGGTCGTCCAAGGTGCCGACATTTGTGCGACATCCGACTTCGTGGTGCAAAGGTGCATGTCCAAGTGCGGCACCCCCGGTGTGCCACATGCGGGTAAACTAGAACCTTATATAGAGATATTTGAACCCTAACCGCAGCAAAGGAGGCCCCATGGCATTCGATCCCATTCAAGAGGATTGCCATCGCCTCGTTCTTGAGGCCTTGCGCCGCGACAATATCCCGCTCACCGACGGCCCCGCCGTCGAGCGTCTGATGGAGCAATTCACCCGCAACCCCGCGCCGCTCATCGTGCACGACCGCGACCGCGCCGGGCACCTCATTGCCAAGGTGGTCGAGGCTGTCGACTACCGCATCCCCTTTATCCCCGACGACGCCCAGGCAGAGCAAGAAGAAGCCGCAGCCGAGAACATGCTCCGCGAGGCAGCCGCGCTCGATCCGGCCAACTGGGATGCCCAGCGCATGCTGACGGCGCTCACCGCCGAATCCAACGAGGAATACGTACAGTACCTGGTGTCCAAGTGCGATGAAGTCGAACACGACCTGGCGCTCAAGATCGCCTCGGCTCAGGACCCCTACGAGCGTGAGGCCGCTGGCGACCTCACGCGCCGCCCCTATCTGCGCTGGCTTGCCGCCTTGGCATCGCGCGCCCTCATTAGCGGCCGCTATCGCATGTCGCTCGAAGCCGCAAATCGCAGCTTGGACTTTGCGCCCAACGACCCCGCTGGTGTCCGCCACACCGCGATGCTCGCCATGGCAAAGCTCGAATACCCCGCCGAGGAGCTCAAGCGCTTTCGCTCCGCTCACTCCGTGCCGTACCTCGCGAATACCCCGCTGCGCCGCCGTCCCAAGGATGCAGAGCGCGACTTGGACCCGTGGACGCTCATCGCACTGATGAGCGCAGCCTGGCGCGAGCTGGACTACGAGGGTGCCGAACACTACCTGCGTATCCTTGTGCGTTCGTGCCCCCACGCCGCCGAGGCGCTCTACTTCCAAACCGAGTTTCCCGATGGCGTCTATGCCCGCGTTAACGTGGGCGTGGGCTCGACCGACGAGCTCGTCCTTGCATTGTCCGAGGCGACGCCGGTACTGCAGGAGGGCCTGGGCGCTCCCGACAACGCCAGCTTTGCCGCCTGGATCGCCACCAACGACATCGTGCGTTCCCAGATCGACGAGCGCATCCTGCGCGCGGCCGAGCAGGGGCTTCCATTTAAGGGAGGGGACCTCTAATGGATCCGAGCGTCTACATCCCCGCCTACCTGGAGCGCACCTATCTGGCGTCGCACCCCGAGCTCACCGATGCAGCACGCGAGCTTGTCCATAACGACATTAGCGCGAATCCTCAAAAGTATGCGCAGGCCGAGCATGCCCAGGCACTGCTGTCCTATGCCGGCGTTCATCGCCACCTGCTCGACGAGCTCCATCGCATCGAGGACATGGGCAGCGACGAGGAGTTTGAGCAGACGCGCAACCGCCTGTTCGACGACATGCGCGACGAGCTGCTCAAGATCGTCCGCGTCGATGCGCTGGCCGTCGATGCCCAGCTGCTCGCCATCATTTTGGCGGACACGCCCGTCGACGCCTGCCTGGGCGACCTGATGAAGCTCGAGACGAGCACGGCCGACTACCTGCAACAGAGCGTGCCCGGGTTTGATATGGAGGCCCCGCACTACTGGGCCAATAATGTTTTGGCCGACGGTGTCACCGCAGCGGACCTTACCGTGAGCGAGCCGGCCCTTATCGGGTGGCTTCACACACTCGAGGCCATCTCGCAGCTGTGCATGGCGAGCGCTCGTTACCGCGCCGCCGCCAACTATTCTCGCCGTGTCCTTAAGGCGGAGGGCTATCCCACCCGGGCCGCCGGCACCGTATTGCTTGCTCTCGCCCGCTTGGAAGACCAGGACGGCTTTTTTGCCCTGGCGCATCAGCTCGAGGAACAGATGGGGGCAGACGCACTCGAAAACTCTCCTTGGTACCTGCTCGCCCGCACGATCTTGCTGTTCAAAACAAACAAGATGCGCCCGGCGACGCGCGCGCTGCGTGAGTTCGCTAACCGTTGCGAGGGTGGCGCGTTCTTCTTGCTGAACCCCATGTACCAGACGCCGTATCTTCCCTGCCGACCCGAGCCGCGCGACCCCTGGGACCTCTCGCACCAGGCGGTTTGGGAAGCCGACGGCATTATCTCGGACACCCCAGACTTTGCCCCCTGGGCCAACGCCTGCGAAGATGTATCGCAGCTCGCCCAGGAATTTGCGCGCCGCTACGGCTTTTAGCGACGCGATCGCCCCGACCATGTCATCTATGTTAGGAACGGCTTCATGAACCTCCGCTCATCTCTCGCCTGCACCTCGAGCGATATCGCCCGCTGGGGACTGCGCTCTGTCCTCAAACGCCAGGGTGGCGTGCTTCCCGGCCGCATCGCCATGAAGATCGACCCCGAGCTGCTAAGCGACCTCGCGAGCCTGGTCGACCGCAGCGTGGTGATCACCGGTACTAATGGCAAGACCACCACCTCCAACCTCATCGCTGACGCCGTTGCTGCCAGCGGCGCTACCGTGGTGTGCAACCGTGCCGGCAACAATATGGAGCCTGGTGTGGTGGGTGCTCTGCTCGAGGCCCGCGGCGGCCTTAAGCACACCAGCAGCGGCAAGCGCGTGGGCGTTTTTGAGTGCGACGAGCTCTACACCGTACGCGTTCTGCCCAAGCTCAAACCGACGTACTTTGTGCTGCTCAACCTGTTCCGCGACCAGCTAGACCGCTACGGCGAGATTGACCATACCCAAGACGTCATCGCCCATGCGTTGGAGCTCTCTCCGACGACAACGCTCATCTACAACGCCGACGATCCGCTGTGCGCCTCGATCGCCGCACGCGTCCCCAACACGGGCATCGCCTTTGGCATCGACGGCGCCACGGGCACCGAGTCCGATCGCATTAGCGACTCGCGTTTTTGCTCGCAGTGCAACGCGCCGCTGGAGTATGACTACGTGCAGTACGGCCAGCTCGGAGCCTATCATTGTCCTTCGTGCGGATGGGGTCGCCCCGCGCTGCTCCGCCGCGTGACGGGCGTTGAGCTCGGCTGCGACGGCTACGGCTTTGACCTGGCCTTTGGACCCGAGGCCAACGCGCCCGCCGTGCACATCGCCACGCGCTACAACGGCCTGTACATGGTCTATAACGTCGCCGCCGCCTTCTTTGCGGCGCACGAGCTGGGCGTGGACGCGGCACATCTGCAGCCCACGCTTAATGCCTACGTGCCCGCCGGCGGACGCATGGGCCGCTGGGATATTGCCGGCCGCACCGTCGAGGCCAACCTGGCCAAGAATCCCGTGGGCTTCGATCGCCAGATCCAGTCCATTAAAACGGCAGGTGGCAGGCTCTGCGCCTTCTTCCTAAACGATAACGATGCCGACGGCCACGATGTCTCGTGGATCTACGACGTCGACTTCGAGCGCATCGCCGACACGCCGGGTCTTGTCGCCTTTGCCGGAGGCACGCGTGCGCACGACATGCAGGTACGCCTCAGGTACGCCGGCATCGATGCCGCCATTATCTCGGATGTCGCGCAAGCAATTGGCGCCGTGGCAGACGAGGCCGCCGATGACACCTTCTACGCCGTCGCCAACTACACGGCCTTCCCGCCGCTGGTCAAGGAACTCGACGGGCTTAAAGACGACGATGCAAGCTCGATTGTCTCCCACGCCATAACGCGCGCCGATGGCAGCGCTGTCCCCACCGATATTGCGCCGGTCGAGCTTTCGCGCCCGTTGCGCATCGTCTACCTGTATCCCGATGCGCTCAACCTCTACGCCGACGGCGGCAACGTTATCGCGCTCGAACGCCGCTGCGCCTGGCGCGGCATTCCCGTGCGTGTGGACGAAGTCCACATGGGCGAGACGCTCGACCTGACCGACGCCGACATCGTTATGATGGGCGGTGGCTCCGATCGCGACCAGTTGGCGGTTGCACATGAACTGCTCGCTCAAAAAGACAAGGTCGCGGCCTATGTTGAGGACGGCGGCTCGCTGCTTGCCATCTGTGGCGGCTATCAGCTGCTCGGCCGTTCGTACTATATGGGCGACGATCGCATTGAGGGTCTGGGGGTCATTGCCGCCGAAACCGTACGCGGCTCCGACCGCCTGATCGGCAACGTAGCCGTCGAAACCAATCTGGCACCCGAGCCCTTTGTGGGATTCGAGAACCACGGCGGCCGCACCCTGCTCGATACAGCGGCCACGCCGCTCGGAACGTCCGTCGTCACGGGCACCGGCAACAACGGCGACGATGGCTTTGAGGGCCTCGTCTACAAGGGCGTGATCGGCACGTACCTGCACGGGCCGGCGCTGCCCAAAAACCCCGAACTCGCCGACTGGCTGATCGCGCACGCCCTCGAGCGCCGCGGCGATGCGCAGGCCACAGCCCTGCTGCCGCTCAAGCCCCTCGACGACACCTACGAGCGCGCCGCCCACGACGCCGCCATGAAGCTCCTCCCCTAGCACCCCACCACCACAAAGGGGACAGGTACCTTTGTGGTGGTTTTCCA
>CATXML010000039.1 GCA_958372035.1 uncultured Collinsella sp.
CTGCGCCACGAAAAGGGCCTATCTACTACGTTTAGGCCGCAGGGGTCAACCATAGCCGGCTTTTTCGAAAACCGGCAAGCTTTCTACCTGCGGTTTTAATTTCGCAAAATTCGGGATGATCGAGGATACTCGGTTAAACGTAGTAGATGGCCGCATTTCGTGGCGGACGGTCCGACCCAAGGCCCAAGGCAGCCAGCCTCGCATGACCATTCACGAAGTTGCAGTGGAATACGGACTGAATTGGCACCTTAAAGGCAAAAACACTCCGTATTTCACCGCAACTTATCGAGGGGATGGGTTTTAGGGGCGAGCGAGGTCATAGGCTTGGGCAGCTGCCTCGCCGGCGCAGATGAGGTTGGTTGTGGCCTCTTGCACACCGAGCGCCTGGTCGAGGGGCATGGGCTTGCGGCAGATCGGAAGCACCAAGTCGATGCCCTGCCCATACACCGCGTCCAGATAGTCGGCGCGACCGCCCACGACAGCGGCCACCGGCTTGCCATATCGCTTGGCGCGGCGGGCCACACCCACCGGCGCCTTGCCGGCGGCAGACTGCTCATCCATGTTGCCCTCGCCCGTTATGACCAGGTCGACATCGCGCACGCGCTCGTCAAACCCCACGAGGTCGAGCACCGTCTCCACGCCCGAGCGTAGCTCTGCACCGAGTGCTAGCAGCGCGGCGCCCAGACCGCCAGCAGCACCGGCGCCGGGCACGCCGAGCACCGAGCCAAACGTCCGCGCGCCCTCGGGCACGCGCAGCAATCCCCGAGCCCGAGCCTCGGCAATCGCCGTATCGAGCAGGCGACCGTAGCCGACCATCCAGCCGTCGTACCCGCCCAGTGTTTCGACATCGTCTGTCGGCAGGCCCTTTTGCCCGCCAAACACCGCAAGTGCCCCGCGACGCCCCACGAGCGGATTCTCGACATCGGAAAGCACGACGATGCGTGCGCCGCCCAAAGCCTGCAGCGCTGGCGCCAAATCAACGCTCGCCACCTGCTCAAGGCCCACAAGACCGGGGGCAATATTGCAGCCACACTCATCGACAAGGCGCGCGCCCAGCGCCTGCAGCATACCGGCGCCACCATCGTTGGTGGCGCTGCCGCCCAAGCCAATATAGATAGTCTTTGCCCCGGCACGAACCGCACGGAGCATCAGCTCGCCCACGCCATAGGTCGAAGCCGCAAGCGCCGACGACTCCGTGCAAGGCGAGTACCCGATGCCCGCGGCTTCGGCCATCTCAATAACAGCCGACTCGTGCTCGACATCAACCAGCATCCGAGCAGGCACACGCTCGCCAAAGGGCCCTGCAACCTCGCAGGTCACAATCTCACCGCCGCGCGCGGCAACGGCATCGAGCGTTCCCTCGCCGCCATCTGCCAGCGGCAACGTGGCCACTTGGGCATCGGGCCATACACGGCGCACGCCTTCGACAACGGCCTCCTCCGCCTGTGCACTCGAAACGCTACCCTTAAAGGAATCGATCGCCAACAGCACACGGCGGGGCCGGCGGCACGCGGCACCAAAATCGACCGCCGTGCCAGCATCCTCACCGGCACCCGCAAGCGCTGCGGCGTGAGCGGCATGTGCCTCAAGATCTGCCCCACAACCGCAGCCAGCACCAGCGGTGCCACGCAGCCCACTAAAATAGCTGCTCAACACCTCACGACACTCATCTGCCAGCACGCCGGCGGTCACATTAAACCGATGATTCAGGCGCGAGTCGGCATTCAAATCGTATAGGGATCCCAACGCGCCCGCCTTGGCGTCGCTCGCGCCGTACACGCAGCGCCCCACGCGCGCGTTAACCATAAGCCCCGCGCACATGCAGCAGGGCTCAAGCGTCACGTAGACCGTACAATCGGAAAGGCGCCAGCGACCGAGCGACTGCGCGGCGGCGCATAGGGCCGCAAACTCGGCATGCGCCGAAGGGTCCTGGTCAAGCTCGCGGCGATTATGCGCCCTCGCGACGATCTCACCCGCGCGCACCACTACGGCACCAATCGGCACCTCGCCCACCGCCGCGGCGGCACGCGCCTCCGCCAGTGCCTCGCGCATGAACTTCTCGTCGATTTCGGTGATCGTCATCGTTCGCCTCCCCTGTTGCAAATCCAAAACGATGCTATCATTACGACTCACGGAGAGATGGCAGAGCGGTTGAATGCGGCGGTCTTGAAAACCGTTGAGCGCGAGAGCGTTCCGGGGGTTCGAATCCCCCTCTCTCCGCCACTCTTAGTGACTCACCGGCGTCATGGTCCGCTCGAACAGCGCATCGACCACGTCGGCGATTTCGGATCGGCGCTCTAGTACGTGGCCCGATTCCCACCACATGGTAAAGAGCCGAATAATGCCGCCGGCGACAAACTCAGACGTTGTCTCGAGCGATACGGGCGCCAGCGCGTCCTCGTCAAGCGCGCTCATCACGCGTCCGCGTATGGAGCGCGCGATGCGGTCGCAAATCATGCTGGTCAGCATGCCCGACATACTGCTCGCCAAAATGTTATCCATGAGCTGCTCATGCGCCAGAATCAGATCCATGGCATCGTCCAAAATCGCGTGCCGAAGCGCGCGCACGTCCTCGGCAGACACTGTGCCGGCCTCATCGGGCTGTTTTTGCGGCAAGCCCGACATGAGCTCATCGATATAAAAGGCAAAGTAATCGTTCTTGTCGCGAAAGTGCTTGTAGAACGTCGTGCGGCGAATCATGGCGCGGTCGCACAGCATGGCAACCGTCAGGTCCTCAAAACGATGCTCCTCGAGAAGCTCGGTAAAGGCATCGAACAGGGCACGGTAGGTTTTCTTGATGCGAAGGTCCACTGGTATCGCCATCCTCAGGGCAAAGACAACACTCGTCAATCTGTCGCATATCTTACACCTGTACCTCGCGCGCTTTGCCCCAGTGCCAACCCCACCGAAAACATAACGCTTACCGGAAAGTTCGGCACGGCAAAACGTTGCGGGTATACTAGTAGCGTTATACCAACGGCAGCTGGCGCATGCCGCCGCGGCCTTTCGAAACGGAGACATCATGATTACCGTCATCATCGGCATCGTTGTTGTCATTGTGATTGTCTGCGCCATCGCCGGCATCTACAACAACATGGTCACCAAGCGTAACCGCATCGATAACGCCTGGCAGAACATCGATACGCAGCTGCAGCGCCGCAACGACCTGATCCCCAACCTGGTCGAGACCGTCAAGGGCTACGCCAAGCACGAGCAAGAGACGCTCTCCGCCGTGATCAGTGCGCGTAACGCCGCCGTCAAGGCCACCACGCCCGAGGCCAAGATGGAAGCCGACAACGTGCTGACCGGTGCGCTGCGCCAGCTCTTCGCCGTAGCCGAGGCCTATCCCGATCTTAAGGCAAACACCAACTTTACGCAGCTGCAGACATCGCTCGAGGATACCGAGAACAAGATTAGCTATGCACGCCAGAGCTACAACGACTGCGTGCTCAGCTACAACAACGCCATTCAGACGTTCCCGGCTGTCATCTTTGCCGGCATCTTCCAGTTTAAGGAGCGCCAGGGCTTCGAGGCCGCCGAAGCAGCCCGCCAGGCCCCGACCGTCAAGTTCTAGTAGTTTGGCAGCGCATCCTTAATCGGCCAAATGTATAAACCGCCCCATCGAACGCATACTTCGACGGGGCGGTTTCCTTTTTCGCGAAGGTCCCCCTCTAAGCGCCGTGCATTTTTGGGAGTATTCAACATAACCAAGAGCATCGGGTGCCACGACATAGGCCAAAGACCGCGAATATCCCTGCAAATCACCCGCTGTCAGCCCATAACCCCGCCCATCATTCGTAGAAAACATCGAGAAATCCCGATTTTTTGCCCGAGGTCGGTATGCAGGGGCCTTCGATTGCAGAATACTCGCAAAAATGCACGTCGCCACCGCCCCCACATGGCACGAAGCAAAACAAAAGCGCGGCCTAAAAGGCCGCGCGCCATCTTTTTTCAGATCTATTTTGCCCGTAACGGCAGCGCCGAGGTAACGCAGGCCCGAGGACGCGCCGGAAAGGAAGGTCGCCCTCGGCCCGGACAGCTAAGACAGCTTACGCGACGGTGTAAACCCAGTTGTGCTTATCCTCAACAGCACCAGACTGGATGCCCGTCAGGGTCTCGCGGAGCCTCTTCATCACAGGACCGATCTCGGTGTAGCCAGCCGGGAAGGTCACAGTCTCGTCGGCACCGTAGACCTTGTTGTCGATCTCGCCGACCGGGGAGATAACGGCAGCGGTGCCGCACAGACCGCACTCAACAAAGGTGCCGGCCTTAACCTCGGCCCACTCGACGGGACGCTGGTCGACGGTCATGCCCAGGTCCTGAGCAACCTGAACGAGCGAACGGCGGGTGATGGAGGGAAGAATGGAGTCGGTGTGCGACTGCGGGACAACAAGCGTGCCATCTTCCTTCACGAACAGGATGTTGGCGCCACCGGTCTCCTCGACATAGGTGCGGGACTCGGAGTCGAGATACAGGTTCTCGGCATAGCCCTCGCGGTGAGCCTCCATCGTGGGCTTCAGGGACATGGCGTAGTTGAGGCCGGCCTTGATGTTGCCGGTGCCGTGCGGTGCGGCGCGGTCGTACTCGGAAACGCGCAGCTTGACAGGCTTGAGGCCGCCCTTAAAGTACGGACCGACCGGGGTCACGAGAATACGGAACGTGTACTCAGGAGCGGGAGCCACGCCGATCACGTCACCGGAGCCGATCATAAATGGACGCACGTACAGGGTTGCGCCGGAACCGAAAGGCGGAACCCAGGCGGCGTTGGCAGAGACGACCTGCTTGACGGCCTCGACAAACTTGTCCTTGGGGAACGGGGGCATCTCCAGACGCTGGGCAGAGTTATACATACGCTCGGCGTTCATGTCGGGACGGAAGCAGACGATGCTGCCGTCCTCGGCGGTGTAGGCCTTCAGGCCCTCAAAGACCTCCTGGCAGTAGTGGAAGATGCCGCCGCACTCGGAGACGTGCAGGGTGTGGTCGGTGGTCAGGCCGCCCTCGTCCCACTCGCCATCCTTCCAATGGGCCTCGTAGCTGTAATCGGTCTTCATGTAGCCAAAGCCGAGGCTACCCCAATCGATATCCTTCTTCTCGACAGTCATATGTCGCTCCTTACACACACGGTTGCATACTCGCGAACCCGCACGCAAGGACCGAAGCCGGCCGCGTCGCAACGTCGCACGCCCGGAGCGTAGAGCCGAACGGGACACGCGAACGGCATCAAAGCCGATGGCACGTCGATTCGCATGCACGAGATTGTACTCCCCGCACGCCTTGGATAAAACGCTTTTCTTTAACTAAGTAAAGTATTTTCATTTGCCTCCAACACAAAAGGCCCGCCATCGAATCCGATGACGGGCCTTGGAATTAACGTCCGAAAACAAGCTCGGACTAGGCGTTCTTTTTACCGAGCTTTGCCTTAACCAAACCGACCACGGTCGGGATGATCGACACGGCGACAATGCCCACGATCAGCAGCTCAAAGTGCTCCTGCACAAAGGGGATGCCGCCAAAGAAGTAGCCCAGCAGCGTAAAGACCGTCGACCAGGTAATGCCACCCAGCACGTTAAAGATGACAAAGTTGCGCCAGTGCATGCCGCCCATGCCGGCGATAAAAGGCACAAAGGTGCGAATAAACGGGAAGAAGCGACCGAGGAAGATGGCCAGATGGCCCCACTTGTCCAGGAAAACCTCGGACTTTTTGATGCGCTCGGGCGTCATGGCCTTTACCTTGCCCGAGGCGATGATCTTGCGGCCAAAGAAGTGGCCGATCATAAAGTTGCACTGATCGCCCAGGATGGCTGCGGCCCATGCGGTGGCCAGAAGCGCCACGATGTTAAAGCCGCCGTTGTGGGCAAAGAAGCCCGAGGCAAACAGCAGCGAATCGCCGGGAAGGAACGGGAAGAACACCACGCCTGTCTCGATAAAGATGATCAGGAACACGCAGCCGTAGGCCATAAGCGGGCCGGCGGCGATCCAGCTGGCAATCGCGGTGCGCGGGTCTTTGAGCAGCTCGGCGATAAAATTGATGAAACCCATGAAGTAAAACCTCTCAGTTGTGGGCGCGGATACGTCCAAGTTGACCAGTATACGGTTGCGGCGCCCCCTCGTGCGCAACCCCACAAAAGCATGACCCCATTACCAGCAAGTTTGCATAACTGACACCTGTTGCGCAATGCCGCCAAGATTGTCCTTCCTAATCCCTAGCGAATCGCTATACTTTATTGAATCGCATTGCCATGGCGCTAAGGGAGGGCGGCCGGTGAGCTTTATCAATACCATTCGCGAGGACATCAAGACCGTCCAAGCGCAGG
This sequence comes from uncultured Collinsella sp., assembly GCA_958372035.1. Classification (GTDB taxonomy): domain Bacteria; phylum Actinomycetota; class Coriobacteriia; order Coriobacteriales; family Coriobacteriaceae; genus Collinsella. The sequence goes on from CATXML010000039.1 coordinate 6,315, forward strand.
ATCCCGCCGCGCAAAACGGTCTAGTCATCTTCCTTTCCTATCCTGGCCTGCACGCCAAGTGGAACCACGTGCCCGAGCACTGGCTCTGGGAGCACGGTCATCGCTCGCTCGCCCGCGTGCTCTCGCAAATCACCCGCCACATCACCGGCGTCGAGATTCATCCCGCCGCACAGATCGGCAAGCACTTCTTTATCGACCATGCCATGGGCGTCGTCATCGGCGAGACCACCATCGTGGGCGACAACTGCGTGCTCTACCAGGGCGTCACGCTCGGCGGTACCGGCAACGAGACCGGCAAACGCCACCCCACCCTGGGCAACAACGTCACCGTGGGCACAGGCGCCAAGGTGCTCGGCAACATCCGCATCGGCAACAACGTCAAAATCGGCGGCAACTCGGTTGTCGTCAAGGACGTGCCCGACAACTGCACCGTCGTGGGCGTGCCAGGACGCATCATCAAGCGCAACGGCTGCCGTGTGTTCGAGGAGAGTTTCGACGCCAAGCAGCATCGCGAGTACATGCCCGATGACGCCGCCGAGCAGAGTGCCCTCAACCGCCAGGGCATCACCGAGAATGCCCGCCGCGTCAAAGAACTCGAGCGAGAGGTGGCCGAGCTCAAGGCCCTCGTCGCCAAGCTCATGGACGAACGTTAGGAACGCAAGCGGCACAAAACAATATCGGCACCGACGCAAAAGGCGCGCCAGGGAATCAATCCCCGGCGCGCCATTCCTTTTGATGTGACATGCGGGACTGTCCCTTTGTCACATTATGCGAACTGACTCAGATAGAGGTCGGCGTAAGCACCCTCGGCAGCCAGCAGTTCCTTATGCGTGCCTTGCTCGATAATGTTGCCGTGGTCCATGACCAAGATCAGGTCGGCGTCCACGATCGTCGACAGGCGATGCGCGATCACAAAGCTCGTGCGCCCGCGCATGAGCGCGTCCATGGCGCGGCCGATAGCAAGCTCGGTGCGCGTGTCCACACTTGAGGTCGCCTCGTCCAGGATGAGAATCGCCGGGTTGTTGAGCAGCACGCGTGCGATGGTCAGCAGCTGACGCTGGCCCTGGCTGATGCTTTCGGCATCGTTGGCTACGCGCGTGTCGTAGCCCTGAGGCATGGTGCGCACAAAGAAGTCGACCTGGGCGGCGCGAGCGGCCGCAACAATCTCCTCGCGCGTTGCCTCGGGGCAGCCGTAGGCGATGTTCTCGGCAATCGTGCCGTCGAACAGCCAGGCGTCCTGTAGCACCATGCCAAACTGCTGTCGCAGCTCGCCGCGATCCATGCGGCTCGTATCCACGCCGTCGAGCGTAATACGCCCGCCGTCAATCTCGTAGAAGCGCATGAGCAGGTTGATGAGCGTCGTCTTGCCTGCGCCCGTGGTTCCCACCACGGCAATCTTCTGGCCCGGCTCGGCGGTAAACGACACGTCGCGCATGAGCGGCTTGTCGGGCGCATAGCCAAAGCGCACGTGCTCAAAAGCGACGCGGCCCTCAATGCGACCCGGCAGCTTGGCGGCCTCGTCCGGCAGCGGATCGGCCTCTATCTCGGGCTCATCAAGCAGGTCGAAAACGCGCTCCGCACTCGCCAGCGCGCTCTGCAGCGAGTTAAAAGTGAACGACAGCTGCGTCATGGGTTCGGACGCCTCGTAGATAAACTGGAAGAACGCCTGGAACACGCCGACGGTCATGTGACCGGCGACCAGCATGCTGCAGCCCACGAGCGCAATCACAATCTGCGCCAGGCGACCAATAAAGCGAACCGCGGGTCCGACGGCGTTGATCATAAAGTCGGCCTTGGTGCTCACGCGCGCCAGCTCGCCCGAGGCCTCGTGCACCTCGGCAGAGCTCTGGTGCTCGCGGTTGAATGCGCGAATCACCAAACGGCCCGAATAGCCTTCCTCGACCGCGCTCGTGATTTTGGACACCCACTCCTGACGCTCGCCCGTCACATCATGCGTACGGCGCGAAACCACCTTGGTCACCAGCAGCGACAACGCCGTAAAGAACAAAAAGACTAGCGTAAGCGGCACGCTAAACACGAACATCACGCCCACGGCGCCCACCACGGTGCCGATCGACACAAGCAGCTGCAGCAATCCGCGCTGCATGCTCTCGGACATCTTGTCCAAGTCGTTGGTCGCACGGCTGACGACCTCACCGGGACGATGCGCGTCAAAGTAGGCAAGCGGCAGACGGTTGAGCTTTTGTGCGATGCGGTTGCGCAGGCGCAGGTTGAGACGCTCGGCAACGCTCGACATCAAAAAGCTCTGGAGTGCGTAGAACGAGGCGGCGGCGGTCCAGATCATAAAGTAGATGAAGATGGTCCTGCCGCAGTTCTCCCAGGTAATGCTGAAGGTAGTGTTGTTGGCAAACGCCAGCTTCATATGCCCCCACAGCTCATCGATCACGTGAGCGCTGTACGCCGGCGCGGCGGTGTTAAAGATGACGTAGAACACGATGCTCGCAAACACGATGTAAAAGCGCCAATGGTCGCCGGCGGCCTCGCCCCACAAGCGGCGCACCGTCGCCCAGGTATCCCGGGGCGTCTCGTCCTCGTCTTCGTCGTCCACGTCGCGCATACGTTCTGCCTCGGCACGGGCACGTTCGTCCTCGGCACGCTCGTTTTCCTCGTACAGCGCCTGGCGACGAGCCTCGCGCTCGGCCGCAGCCCTGGCGGCGTCATCCAGCTCGGTCGACGCGGCAGCCTGCTCGACCGTTTTCTCGCCAGCGTCCACAGCGGCGGCATCGATAGCGTCGCTGCGCTTCTTGAGCTCCCCGGTCATGCTACTCACCTCCCTTCATCTGCGATTCCGCGATAGCGCGGTACACCTCGCAGGTTTCCATGAGCTCGTCGTGCGTGCCCAGGCCCACGA
>CATXML010000040.1 GCA_958372035.1 uncultured Collinsella sp.
GCGAGGTGCGGATGGCGCCTGCTGCCGAGTCGCCCTCTACGATGTAGATCTCGCGACGGTCCTTGTCTTTGGAGCGGCAGTCGATGAACTTCTGCACGCGGTTGGCCATGTCGGTCTTCTGTTGCAGATTGGTCTTGATGCTCTGGCGCGTCTTTTCGGCGTTCTCGCGCGAGCGCTTGTTGATGAGCACCTGCTCCATGATCTTGTTGGCGGCGTCTTTGTTCTCGATCAGATAGGTCGAGAGGCGCTCCTTAAAGAATGCCGTCATCGCCTGCTGGATAAAGCGGTTATTGATGGCCTTCATAGTCTGGTTTTCGTAGGACGACAGGGAGGAGAAGCAGTTGGTCACCAGCACCAGACAGTCCTGGACGTCCTGCCATTTGATACCGCTCTCGTTTTTGTTGTACTTGCCCTGTTGCTTAATGTAAGCATCGATGGCGCTGGTCAGAGCACTGCGGGCCGCCTTCTCGGGCGAGCCGCCGTTCTCGAGCCATGACGAGTTGTGGTAGTACTCCTGCATCATGAAGGTGCGCGAGAAGCACATGCACGCGGTGATCTTGACGTTGTAGTCGGGCAGGTCCTCGCGGTCGCGACCGCGGCGGTCGGCCTCGATAAAGAAGGGCTCGGTGAGGTAGTCGGCACCGACCTTCTCGAGCACATAGTCCTCGATGCCCTTGGGGTAGCAAAAGTCCTCTTCGGAAAACTCGCCATCGTCGCCCTCGATGCGCAGGCGGAAGGTAACGTTGGCGTTGACCACGGCCTGGCGGCGCATGGTCTCGCGATACCAATCGTGGGGGATGCTGATGGAGGTGAAGACCTCAAGATCGGGGCGCCACTTGATGGTGGTGCCGGTGCGGTTCTCGTCGCTGGGCTCAATCTCGAGCGCCTTCTTTTTGGCGCCGACGACCTTACCCTTCTTAAAGTGCAGAGAGTATTTGTTACCGTCACGCCAAACCGTGACGTCCATGTACTCAGAAGCGTACTGGGTCGCGCAGGAGCCCAGGCCGTTGGTGCCGAGCGAGAAGTCGTAGTCGCCGCCCTGGTTGTTGTTGTATTTGCCGCCGGCGTAGAGCTCGCAAAAGACGAGTTCCCAGTTAAAGCGCTTCTCGGAAGGGTTCCAGTCGAGCGGGCAGCCGCGGCCGTTGTCCTCTACCTGGATAGAGCCATCGCGAAAGGCGGTAAGGGTGATGAGCTTGCCGTAGCCCTGGCGCGCCTCGTCAACGGCGTTGGACAGGATCTCGAAGGCGGCATGCGCGCAGCCGTCGAGCCCGTCCGAGCCAAAGATGACGGCGGGGCGCAGGCGTACGCGCTCCTCGTCCTTGAGCTGGCGGATACTGTCGTTACCATAGTTTGCGGTGTTTTTTGCCATACTCGCTCTCTCGGTGCTCCTTTTGCTGCGTTTAAGTCATATAGATAGTCAAGGTAGCATAGCCCAGGCCGTGGGCGATTCCAACCAACACGAATTCCATCGAACAATAGTTCGATTAGATAATGGATGCTTGGGATGCGGGTGGGGTCTGTCCTATTCAAACATCTGCGGCAGGTCGATGAAGACGGTTCGATCGCTTTCGTCAGCTTCGAAGCCCGAACGGGAGAAGAATCCGTAGCGATGGCATTTGAGCCCCGTTGCCTCGACTTGGGTGATTTCCTCGTCGACCATTTTTTGCGTGACGGGGGATTTGCGGAACTTTGCTTCGTAGAATGCGTAGCCCTCGGGGTCTTGCGTTACCACATCGAATTCGCCGCTCGTTTTGTTTGCGGGATCGTCGTACCAGTACTTGCCTATGGCATCGAAAGCCGGTTCGATCTTGCCAGTCCTGTTTTGCCGTACGAGGTATTGACGGCAGATCTCCTCGAACATATGTGGAGTGTAGTTTTCCTCGAAGTCTTGGGAGACGTGACGATCATAGAAGACTTCCGGGTCGAGCAGCTGACGCGCAGAAGCATTGCGGAAGACGTAGCGATAGTAAAAGAGCGAAAGTGGGTCCACCACAAAGTAGCCAGACTTGCGCTTATTCGTAGGGTCGTTGATGGGTGCACGCTTTTGGACGATTTCGAGTGACATGAGCTTGTCGAGTACGTCTGCCATGGCCGGACCGCTCGAGACGTGCGACTGTGCCAGCACGTCCCCCCAACGGGAGTAACCTTGTGCGAGAGCCCCGAAAACTTCGTTGGCGTTGGTCATCTTCGAGATCTCGGCGTTGAGATAGGACGGTACTTCGCTTTCTAAGCGGGCGCCAGGTTCTGTGACGAGCTCGATGATATTGTCGCGTACGCTTTGGGACTGATCGATGAGGCGATTGTAAAAGGGGATGCCGCCAAAAACGCTATAGAGCCGCACCTTGTCCTCGGGTGAGAACGCGGGATAGAACTTTGCAGCGTCAAAGTAATCCATGGGCTTAAGCTCAAGCGCGAGATCAATTCGCCCGTAGAGGGGGCTTTCATGCTCGATGAGAGATTTCATAATCTCAACATAGGAGCCGCACAGGACAATGTTTAAACGTGAGTCTTCCCTGTGAGCGTCGATTGAGGTCTGGAGAATGCTGTCTAAGCCTTTAACCGCATCTCTCAAGTAGGGGTATTCGTCGAGAACGAGGGTAATGTTCTTGTCTTTGGCTTGGGCAAACAGAAATTCGATGAGCTCGCGGATGCCCGTGAAGGCGAGCGGAGGAAAGCTTAGCGCTTCAGCAGCAAGGGCGGACAGACTCTCGAGGTTGTCTGCCTCGGAGGTTTGGCGGCACTCGTAATAGATCGTTGCGACGTCCGATAAATCGGTTAGCGCCTGCTTGATGAGCTCACTTTTGCCGACGCGACGCCTTCCGTAAATGAGAACATTGCGCTGCTCGGGCGCATTGAGTGTTTTCTTAATACGGGCGAGTTCAAGCTCCCTGCCAATGAATTCCACTTACTCGGTTCCTTCCGACTCGGTTTTGTCCGAGTTAATTGTATCGCATGAACAAGTTTATGCTCGAGTTTACTCGGACAAAACCGAGTCGGTTCTGTCCGAGTAAGTTTGAATAGCGAATCGAAATTGTTATGTCCACATGGCGATGGCGAACATGGTTTCCATAAGCGCCGCGTTCGCGCTTGTTATTGCCGCAATGCGCTGTGTCGCTGAGGCGCAGATCGTACCGCTCGAAAGCGTCTTTTGGTTGGCGAACCTGGCCACGGGCGTGTTCTGCGGTGCGACGATTTTCGCGGCCACGTTTGCTGTCCTGTGCGCAACGTTTTTCACGGCGAAAAGACGCCGTGCCAAGCTCGAGGCAGAACTCGACTCCTCAGACGACATTTAATGTGCAATGGGCTGGCTCTGGGTATCCAGAACCAGCCCATTTTGATGTTCGATGAGCCGATTCAGCGTCTCTCACAAAAGTAAGTAGGAGCTAGCGAGGCCTATCCAAATTGACCTCATTGGCGGTGTCGGTTTCGACCGCCGTGCGGCGGGCGCTGTAGGCGACGAGGCCGGCGCCTGCCGCGGCGAGTGCTGCGGCGGCTGCTGTAAGGGGGACGTTGACATCGCCCGTGCCCGCAAGCGCGCCCGCTTTCCCGGAGCGCTTGTTATTGCCGTGGTCCTTGCCACTGCCGGAGCTGCTTCCGCCGGAGCCGCCGCCCTTGTCAGTACCGCCGCCACTCGAGCCACCATCGCCGTCTGCCGTCATCGGGGCGTCGTGAAGTCCTGTCGCATCCGCGCTATCGCATACGCCGACCTGAACTTCTGAGCGTTCGCATGCCGCGTCGGGCACATGAAGCTCGTGCAGTACGGCACCCAGCGCCGAGTTCGCGCCTGGTCGAATTTCCCCGAGCGTTACGGGATCGAGCGCCACCAGATCACGCGCTTTCGCATACAGCGTTACGCGTTTGCCCACTTCGTCGCTCCAACTTTCGGGGATGGCGAAGCTCATGCGGAACTGTGCCGTGCAGCCTGGTGCCAGCACGGCGTTTCCATTGTCGGCAACCAGCGGGTGCGTCGCAAAACGTGCGCCCAGCGCCTCGAGCGCGTGCTTCACGTGTGCCATGTCGTTGGCCGAAGCGTCCTCGGCAAGCTCTGGATCGTAGATCGAAGCCATGCGCGCGTTCGCTCCGAATCCAATGGATGCGCTGGAGAACGGCTGGCTGGAGCCCTCTCGGTACAGATCGATCGTGCCGGCGGTCAGCAAGGTGTTGCCGTCGTTTCGAACCGTGACCATGAAGGATTCGCCTGCTGTTCCGGGCACCACCGCGCCCGAGGTAGCGACCGCGCCCGTCGGAGTGGCACATGCCACCAAAGGCACTTCGATGCCGTGCAGCTCTGCCTTGCTCTGCTCGGCACTCACAATGTGCGTGGCGAGCGCGGAGAGCATGCCTCCCGACGTCAAAAATGTCGTTATCTGATCGACGGGATGGTCCAGCTCGCACATTACGAACGGCTCCGTGAAAAGATCGCCTGCCAAGGTGCTGGCGAAGATGCGGAAGTGCTTGCCCATCACTGCTACCGGGTTGCCTTCTTCGTCGTAGGTTTGTCCCACCTTGCCGTCGGTGTTCTCTACATAGAGTACACACCTGCCGTTGTTGCTTACGCTAAACGATGCCGGGCCACAGCCTGCGGCACCCACGGGCTGCGTTGCAAATGCCGATGCGCCTCGCGTCCAAGTAATATGCTGCAGTTGCTCGTTGACGGTGGCCAAAAAGCCCGAATGTTGTGGCCGCGGCACCGCACGGGGTACCGTGGCGTCTGGTGACATAACGCCCCAGCCCGCAATGGACTGGCCGATCACGGCGTACGATGCGCAGCCGCAACCGTCTGCGGTCTCGTACGCAACGGGCACCACCATTTTGCCGTTGATATTTTCGGGCTCGCCCAGCTCGATACTCGACGGTGCTTGCGGAAAGCGGAGAACTTGGCGGAACGTCAGGCTGTCGCCCGAAACGTTCGACCACAGGGTAAAGCACTCCAGCGCAACCTCAGCCTCGCTGCCGAGTGCCTTTTCTGCGGTGGTTCCGCGGCGGTGGAGGTAGGCACCCGACAGGCGCCCGTCGACCAGCGTCTTGCCCACCGTGATACGCGGGCACTGCAGGCAATGGTAGCCATCCTCTTGCAGGCGGCCGCGCGAGATGCTGCGCCATGACGTATGCGACACCACGCGGGTCTCGTCATTACTTATGCGCAGGCGCACGACGGACAGTATGCCGGCTGTGCTTGCCGTATCGAAAAGGGTGTTGTCGCCGTCGGGGCGCTCGCCCGAGACCAGCAGCACGTAGGCGTCCTGGTTTCCCCTCTCGTCCGTATATTCCACCACGTCGAAGTCGTAATCGTATATGCCGTCGCGCTCCACGTCGCCCTCGCCAAACCCAAGGGGGAAGTCCACGGGCGTGGGGGCGGACCACGTGCCGTTTGCCCTTGTGTGCACCACCAGGCGCGAGCGGCCATTGTCGCCGTAGCACACCGAGGCGATACGGAACAGGCATTCTACGCCGGCAATCATTGCCAGCTTCATGTGGGCTTCGCTGAGCACGCCGGAAAACAGCACGTTGTCGCTCGAGGGTTTTATGCCGCCACGCTCGTCCTCCGACACGCCGGCAGAATTGGCGTTGGGGTCCGCAACGGCGTTCGTCGCCTGCCCGATATAGGTGTACTTATACATTGGCGCGGCGTTTTCGTCGTTCTCTATCAGTGCATGGACGAAATGCTCGATCTGTCCCGTGTCGTCGCTTTCTGCATCCGCCTCGAGCTCAATGCGCGTGACCGCTTGATCCCAATCGCGCACGACAGGCGCGGCGTTTACGGCAGTGGCCTTAACCTCGGCGCGTGCGAGCAGCTCGGCGTTAGTGACGATGGTGGCCGATGCGATAAATTGCGGCACACCACCTGTCTCGGCGTTGCCGGGCGTGCCGAAGCAGGCATCCAACGTATAAGGCGTATTTCCACCCAATGCCAGCTCAGAGCGCTGGAGCACATACTGATCGCCATTGTTCACCGACAAATTCCACGAATCGAGGAGTGTGGGCCACGATCCCGACCAAGCTTTGGTGGTCCACTTGAACATGACGAACTGGAGTATCACATCGACATCGACGTCCGCACCTACGCGCAGTCGCGGAAGCTGGTGTCCATCCGCCTTCTCGTACCCAATGAACAACGTGAGGGACGCGGCGCCGCGCACGGCAGACGAGGCGACGCCTGCAACGCCGGCGCCAAAAGTGACGGCAAGCCCGATCTGGATGGTGAACGAGCCCGACGTGTTTGACCAATCGAGCGAAATGTTTTTAAAAAACGCCGCGCCGCTACCGTGCGTGTGGGCGCCCACCGCGAGCGCCAGTTTTGCCAGCACCCAGGGGTTGACGTTTAGGAAAAACGGCACCGGTCCCAAGGTGAACTGTTCGGTCCAGTTGAGGTCGGTTCTTACCTGGAAGAGGGCCTTAATATTGCCGTATGCGGGGTCGTTGTTGTCACCCCAGGTTTTGCCCACCCAATCGTAGGCGAGCGAGCCGTACAGCTGTGTGGCGATATCCATTGTGAACAGCAGCGTGCAATGGTGGCGAAGGAGCTTGGTGTTTCTTGGGTCGGTGCCCGAACCGGCACTCATGCTCTTGTACTGATTCCACTTCCCCTCCATCTCGTCGAGGTAGCGGTTTGCCTGCTTGGCACCCGACTCGCGCGGTGATTTCTTCCAGTATTCCGGATCAGGATTGCCCGAATCGTTCATATAGCTGGCTGGTTTGTATCCTCCGCCAAACAGCACGTATCCAGCAAACGAGAAATCGAAGAGGATCGGAAATGTGGGTATCCAGCACGTGAACTTATTGCCGCCGATGCCGGGAAACGCCGCGGGGAAATCAAACGGAGTGATCTCTTGGTCCATGGTGGTGGGAATGATGGTGGTCGAGCCCGATTCCGCCTTTGCGGCCGGCGCGGTGACAACGGCCATAGGGGATGAAAGCGTGTAGGTTTTGCCCTGATAGTCGAGGACAAAGCGCAGTTTGCACCCTTCTTCCAGAAGGCCCGATGCCGCGTCGAGAAACATGTCTTCGAGTGTGAACGTCGCCAGATTATCCGCGCCCGATGCGCTGGCCTTGATCTGACCGATCTGCGTGACGGTTTCGGGTGAGCTGCCCGCGGCAGACGTCACTTTGTTGATGCGCAGCGTTGCCTGTCCGCCCTGTGGCAGATGTGCCTGAACGGTAAAGGCGTGCGTATCGGGCTGCCCGTTTGCCGTGTCGTCTTTCGGCAATGCCATAAACGTGGCTTCAGCGTACTGGATGTCCCATTCGTCGAATGTGAGCTGGCGGAAGTACGGCTCGCCGTCGGAAAGCGGACGCGTGGGCGCGGTTATGGCGGTGCCGCCCTGAATGCGCGCAAGGGGAATCTCGACATCACGGTAGCCCGCCATACTAATGGAGATGCCGCCGTTAAAGTCGTACGCGTCAAGGAGCGTTGCCTCGTCCACGTAGCCTTCCGAAAGCGGCGCGACCTCAAAGATGGCCGTGTCTTCGTCGTCGGTCGTGGCGGTGAGCTGCTTGCCTGCGGCATAGCGTGATGTGAGCGTGACCTGGGCACCTGCGATGGGCGCATTCTTGTTGGCGACGTCGACCACGACCACACCAAACATGGTGCGCGAGAGAACGAGCACCTTAAAGGGACCTTCTTCGTCGGCATAGGCCGCGGTGGGCGCGAACGGCAGCAGGAAGGCATTTTCGCTTCCCGGCATGCGAGGCAACATAATGCTCGCTAGCGAGGACGCTCCGGCAACAAGTAACGAACGGCGATCAAGCATCTTGGACTCCCATCCCGCAAATATCGGTGGAAATAATCCAATTTTGCGAGAAGGCGCTTCGTGGCGGTAGTGCCGTTCGATGGCCAAAATGTCCAAATTGATCGAGCGAAGCGCCGGGTTCCGGAACGCGTTCGATGCGCTTGGCGGCCCGGTCGCTAACGCAACATATGCGCGACCAGCTCGGCGCGTGTGCCGATGCCAAGCTTTGCGTATACGCCGGATAGGCGGTTTTTGACGGTGCCCGGCGATACTCCCATATGGCGTGCGATTTCGGCGTTGGTCCATCCGCGGCAGGCGAGCATGGCCATGGTGAACTCTGTGGTCGTTAAATCGTCGGCAACGTCCTCGCCCGAATCGGGGTTGTGGATGCGCCGCCAGCCGTAGCTGAAGCGGTACGTGATCTCGATGATGCGCGCGAAATCGTCAGGGTATTGCGTTTTTAGGCACGCCTCGATGAGCCCCTGTAAAAGGCCGTGGTGCTCGCCGATGAGCTCGATGAGGCCGTCGGGGCGCGCAATGTCCCAAGCGGCGCCAAAATGCGCTTTTGCGGCGTCGACGTCTTTGATACTCATGTATGCCATGGAAGCTGCCAGGTGCAGGAACAGTTCCGAGATGGGATAGCTTCCCTGTTTCATAATTAGGGCGTTTTCCGCCATGCCCAGACTGCGGCCATATTCGCCGCGCAGGTACAGGGCATGCGCCATCACGTAGCTGGCGAACAAGCGCAGGCCTTCGGGCAGATGCGCCGCAAGCGGATAAAACTCTTCGGCAGAATACGGGGAAGGCAAGTGCAGCAGGACGCTCGCGGCCGAGGCGAACAGGATATGCGTGGCGTGGACGGCGGGCGATTCCTCGTCAGTTGGCGTATCGAGGATGCCCGCAAGGCAACGGCGGGCATCGGCGATACGGTTGAGCGA
>CATXML010000041.1 GCA_958372035.1 uncultured Collinsella sp.
TCCGCACGCAAAGAAGGCCACTTAATGTGGCCTTCGTCTTGCGCAGGACTGTTCGAAATTTTGAGGAAGCACCCGCCCTGCCGGGGCTCCCGGGTTCCCGTTTACGAGAGCGACGTTCTCAGCAACTCGTTGAAGAGCTTGGGGTTGCCCTTGCCACGGCTCGCCTTCATGCACTGGCCCACCAAAAAGCCGATGACCTTCTGGTTGCCGTCACGGTACTGCTGCGCCTGCTCGGCACAGTTTGCCAGCACCTCATCCACGATAGGCTGCAGCGCGCCGGCGTCGCTCACCTGACGCATGCCGCGCTCGTCGACGATCTTGTTGGGGTCGTCGCCGGTCTGGGCCATGGCCTCAAAGACCTCGTGCGCCTGGTTGGAGCTGATGGCATCGGTCGCGAGCAGCCTGGCAAGCGCCGCCACCTGAGCCGGCGCGATGCCAGACTCAGTCAGCGAGACACCCGCGCCCTTGAGGTAGGCGATCATCTCATTGACCAGCAGGTTCGCGACCGTCTGGGCCTCCTTGCCAGCCATGCCGGCAGCAGCGGCCTCAAAGAACTCGGCAAACTCCGGGTCGCCGGCGATCTGCTCGGCATCGGCCGCCTTAATGCCAAAATCGGCCTCAAAGCGGGCGCGCTTGGCATCGGGCAGCTCGGGGATCTCGCCGCGGCAGCGGTCGATGAACTCGTCATCCAGATCGAACGGCGCCAAATCGGGATCGGGGAACAGACGATAGTCGTCGGCCGTCTCCTTCACACGCATGACCACGGTGCGCTTGCGGCTGGGCTCCCAGTGGCGGGTCTCCTGGTAGATGATGCCGCCCTCCTCGAGCACCTCGGCCTGACGGCAGATCTCGTAGGCAAGGCCGTCGTGCAGGCTCTTAAACGAGTTGAGGTTCTTGAGCTCGGTCTTGGTGCCCAGCTTGGTCTCGCCGCGGCGACGCAGCGACACGTTGCCGTCGCAGCGCATGGAGCCCTTCTCCATGGAGCAGTCCGAAATGCCCAGCGTCACAAAGATGCGACGGAGCTTCTCCATAAATAGGCGAGCCTCCTCGGGTGTGCGCAGATCGGGCTCAGTCACGAGCTCAATCAAAGGCGTACCGCAGCGATTGTAGTCGACGAGCGACTCGGCCGCGGCGGTAATGCGGCCCTCGGCACCGCCCACGTGCACCATCTTGGCGGCGTCCTCCTCCATGTGGATGCGCAGGATGCGGATGGGCACCGTGTAGGAACCGTCCTCGCGGCGCTCAGGCATCTGCAGGTTAGATGCATCGTAGCTGGCCAGGTGGCCGGCACGCTGGTTGCCCTCGCGCATGGTCGACGTCATGGACGTGGACAGGCCCTCTGCGTTGGCCGAAGCGCTCGCCAGGCTCTGGGCCTCGGCCTCACCAAACGCGCAATCGGGGCGCTCGGCGGCACCGCGACCGGTCACATCAAGATCCAGGTGGCCGTACATGGCAAAAGCGACCGGACCCTGCGTGGTCTGGAAGTTCTTGGCCATATCGGGATAGAAGTAGTGCTTGCGGTAGAACATCGAGTGGCGCTGGATCTCGCAGTTGGTGGCGAGACCGGCCTTGACGATGCTCTCGATGGCGCGCTTATTGGGCACCGGCAGGGCGCCGGGCAGGCCCAGACACACCGGACACACGTTGGCGTTGGGCTCGTCATCGTGGCTAAGCCTGCAGTTGCAGAACATCTTGGTATCGAGTGCGGTGAGCTCGGTATGGATCTCCAGGCCGATCACGGCCTCCCAATCCTGCAGGACCTCGGAAAGCTCCTTCATTACAGCTCGCCTCCCTTCCCGGCAAAATCGGGCGCGACGGAAAGCGCGGGCGCTCCCGTGGCGGCATCGGCAAAGCCGCGCTCCAGGGCGCGGGCAAACGTGAGCAGCTGACGGTCCTTAAAGGCAGGCCCCACCAGCTGGGCAGAAACGGGCAGATGAGTATCCTCGCCCAGGCCCAGCGGCACCGAGATACCGCCGTTGCCGCAAATGTTGAGCGAGATGGTGTACAGATCGGAGAGATACATCTGCGTGGGGTCGCTGATCTCGCCAAACTTAAAGGCCGTGCGCGGCGAGGCGGGCATGAGGATGGTGTCCACCTTGGCATACGCGGCGTCGTAGTCCTGCGTGATGAGCGTGCGGGCCTTTTGCGCGGCGTAGTAGTACTTGTCGTACACGCCCGAGCTCAGCAGGTAGGCGCCGAGCATCTGACGGCGCTTGGCCTCGGCGCCAAAGCCGTGGGCGCGCGAAAGCGAGCTCTGGTCGGACAGGTTGGCGCAGCCCTCCTCCTGATAGCCGTAGCGAATGCCGTCGAAGCGGGCCAAGTTGGAGAACGCCTCGGCCGGGCCGATGACGTAGTAGGCGGCGATGGCAGCGTCCAGGTGCGGCAGGTCGACCTCGACCAGCTCGGCGCCCTGGTTCTGCAGCTCCTGAGCGGCGCGCTGAACAGCGGCCTTGACCTCGGGCGTCAGGCCCTCGGCCTCCATAAACGCGGGGATGATGCCCACGCGTTTACCCTCGATGCTGTCGTTGAGATGCTCGGTAAAGTCGACGGCGCAATCCTGGCTGGTGCAGTCGTACGGATCATGGCCCGCGCCGGTAAGCGCGTTCATGGCCAGCGCGACATCCTCGACCGTGCGGCCAAAGGGGCCCACCTGGTCGAGCGACGAGCCAAAGGCAACCACGCCGTAACGGCTCACGGCGCCATACGTGGGCTTAAAGCCCACCACGCCGCAGAGGCTCGCCGGCTGGCGAATGGAGCCGCCGGTGTCCGAGCCCAGCGAGAGCGCGACCTCGCCCGCGGCGACGGCGGCAGCGGAGCCGCCCGAGGAGCCGCCGGGCACGCGCTCGGTATCCCAGGGGTTGTTGGTGCGGTGGAACGCCGAGCTCTCGGTGGAGCTGCCAAAGGCAAACTCGTCCATGTTGGCCTTGCCCATGGGCAGGCAGCCGGCATCGAGCATGCGCTGGACGCAGGTGGCGGTGTAAACGCTCCGGTAGTCCGCGAGCATGCGGGAAGCGCAGGTGGTGCGCGTGCCCACGAGGTTCATGTTGTCCTTGATGGCCAGCGGCACGCCCGCGAGCGGGGGCAGCGGCTTTCCGGCGGCACGGTCGGCATCCACGCGCGCGGCGGCCTCGAGCGCAAGCTCAGGCGACACCTGTAGGAAGGCCTGGACCCCGCCCTCGCGCGCCTCGATGGCGGCAAGGGAGGCCTGGGCCACCTCGGTAGCGGTAAAGTCGCCGGCGGCAACGCCCGCGGCGATCTGGGCGGCGGTAAGGGAATCGAAGCTCTGCGCCATTACTCGCTCTCCCCCTCTCCCAAAATGGACGGCACGCGGAAGTAGCGGTCGCGTGCGCTGCCGGCGTTTTCGAGCGCAACGCCGAGCGGCAGGTCGCGCTCGGGCTTGCGCAGGTCGTCGCCCATCACGTTGGACAGGCTTCCGATGGGATGGAACGTGGGCTCCACGTCGGGCAAGTCATATTGCAAGACGGGCTCGAGCATCTGGACGGCCTCGTTCATGTAGGACGTCATCTGGGTGAGCTCGTCATCGGTCAGTGCGATCTTTGCGTACTCGGCGATGCCGCGCACGTCTTTCTCGCTGAGTGCCATAGGCGCTCCCTTCCGCATAACAGATAAACTGCTCTAGTATACAAGGCAACGCCGCTTGGAGCAGGCGCTTTACCTAAATGCAGCGAAAACGTAACGAGGGCGGCGGGCTGGCAGGCGGCGGGCTGGCGGTTCTGCAGCGAAACCGCACCGCCCATAGCGAAAACCGCGTCGCCCACAACGCAAACCATCACAACATTCGACGTTTTTCGGCAAAATCGCGATTTTCATCGAATGTTGTGATGGTTTTTACCGCCTTGCAGCACGATCAAATTGCCGGCATCCAAACAGCAGCAGCGCCGCGGGAACCGCCGTCACGACCATGCCAGCCCCCACGAGCGTCTGTTGTACGCCAAATGTCGCCGCCAGCCACGGTGCAACCGCCAGAGGGGCCACGCCGGCGAACATGTTGCCAAAGCCCATGACCGAGTTGACGCGGCCGAGCTGCTCGAGCGGAGCCGTCGTTTGCACGATGGTGTTGTGGAGCGGGTTGACGACACCCCAAGCTATGCCCAGGGCGATTTGGCCGACAAGGGCCACGCCAACGTACGACGTCCCCACATAGAGCAGACTTCCCAAGCCCACGGACATAAGCGCCACGAGCAGCGTTTTGAGGTTGACCAAGTGCGCCGGCACGCGGCGCGCGAGGACAGCGCCCAGCACCGCGCCGACACCGCGGCCCGACGAGAGCCAGCCCATCCACCCAACGCCGACGCGTAGGACATCGCGATAGAAAAACGACTCGAGCGGATCGAAAGCTCCGTAGCCAAAGTTCGAAAGAAAAATGATACAGAAAAGTAGCGCGAGGACGCTGTTGGTGAAGACTGTCTTGATGCTGGCTGCGAAGGTGGCGCGGGCGGACGTGCTGGGGTTGGAGCTTCGTCCCGCACGCTCCCCTTCCTCTGCCGAATCGGCATCCGCATCCCCGGCGACATGGCTGGTCTGCGGCCTAAAGCCCCAACCGACGACGAACGCCAACACGGTAGAGAGCATCATGAGCACGAAGACCGCGCGCGACGACGCAGCCGCCGCGACAAAGCCACCCAGCATGGGGCCAACAATGATGCTCACGTTTGAAAACATGGCGATGGCGGAGTTGATGTCTTTGAGCTCGACAGGATCGTCGGTGAGATAGGCCGGATAGGATGTGGCGATGGGTTGGGCAAATCCCATCGTAAAGCCTAGGAGCACCGCGCCGAGCAGGACAATGCCGGTCGCACCACCAAAGGCAATGATTGCCGTGCCGGTTACAAGCGTGCCGACGATGCTCAGCAAGAAATGACGGCGCGGACCCCAGGCGTCGAGCGCCGCGCCGCCCGCAAAGGATCCCATGATCACGAATACATTCATAAACAGGACGGCCAGCGATGTCGCGACGACCGAAGCGCCGTCCGCATAGGTGAGCGTTCCGATGACGCCGATAAAGTAGCTGGTCTGAAAACCGGTGTAAATGAGAAAGCGCATGGCCACCAGGCGTTTAGCCTGCGTGGACAGCGATGAGTGGAATTTTGGAAATACAGATGTGGGCATGGGGCTCCTTATTGCATACGAATGTGGGCAGCGAGCATTTGGCCCTCCGTCCATTGGCTCAATCTATCCGTATGCCTTACTAAGGACACATCGAGCCCCTTCCTTCTGTCT
Source organism: uncultured Collinsella sp. (assembly GCA_958372035.1). Taxonomy (GTDB): domain Bacteria; phylum Actinomycetota; class Coriobacteriia; order Coriobacteriales; family Coriobacteriaceae; genus Collinsella. Next base: position 5,242 of record CATXML010000041.1, read on the forward strand.
TTCCGCCCAGCATGAACTACTTGGTAGATTTTAAGGCATGTCCCTAAGATCTACCGAGGTGGTCTTGGATCAGATCGCAGATGGCTCGGGCATCGTTGATGTTGATGGCTCGGGTCGCAAACCCGGCGTCGAAGGCCTGGCGCGCCAGGGCTTCGTTGCAGGCAAGGGCCAGCGTGTGACCGTCGACCAGGTCGAGCGAGCTCTTGCCGCGCAGACGGTCGACACCGGAGCGCGCGACCACGATGTTGTCGAAGCCCTCGGTCTTGTAGCCCTCGATGATCACCACGTCGACATCGTTGTAGCGCGACAGCAGCTCGCGCGCGGGCATCTCGTCCTCCTCGCGCGTGTCGGCGTACTCCGCCCAGCGCGTGGCGCAGATGAGCCCCACATGCTTGGAGCCGGCCTGGTGATGGCGCCACGTATCCTTGGCGGGTACATCGATATCAAAGCCGTGATGTCCATGATGCTTGAGCGAACCCACGCGCAGGCCGCGGCGGGTGAGCTCGGCAATGACCTTCTCGACGAGCGTGGTCTTGCCCGAGTTTTGGTAGCCGATAAACGCGATCGCGGGGACGGCCGGTGCCGGAGCTGCGGACGCAACGGCGACGGGTGCGCTCGCGGGCGCGTTACCGTCGGCGCCGGCGGCCTCAGCAGCAGCGGCCTGACGCTCGGCGCGATCCCACACGCCCGAGCGGCCGCCCTCCTTGTGCAACAGGCGCACGTCGACGATCTCCATGCCGCGATCGACGGCCTTGCACATGTCATAGATGGTCAGACACGCGGCACTCGCGCCGGTCAACGCCTCCATCTCGATACCCGTCTTGCCCGTCACGCCGGCCGTAACCAGTACGTGAAAGCCAACCTGCCCGTCCGCGCGTGGCGGCGCCCAGCCCTCGGGCACGTCCTCGGCCGGCGTTCCTGCCGGCGCGATAGGCTCAATATCGCACTTGCTCTTGGTAATGAGCAGCGGATGGCACATGGGGATGATGTCGCTCGTGCGCTTGATGGCCATAATGCCCGCCACGCGCGCGCAGGCAAGCACATCGCCCTTCTTGGCGCGGTCCTGCAGCACCATGGCTTGCGTCTCGGGATGCATGAGGATGGTGCCCTCGGCGATGGCGATACGATGGGTCTCGGCCTTGTCGGACACGTCGACCATGCGTACCTCGCCCTTGGCGTCCACGTGCGTCAGCTCGTCGCGACGGGCATCACGGGTGGGCTCGGCTGCAGCGCTGGAAGTCGGCTGTGCGGCAGTGACAGCATCGCCAGCCGCAGCCGTGACTTTGCGGGCAGACATCGCGGCCCCGCGAGCGGCCTTGGTGGTATCGGCGTACCTGCTCTTGGCCATATGATCATCCTCCGATTTGGGACATAAATCGTTGCGTGCCCTCAATTATCGCGTGTTCCTGCGGTTTGTGGGCCACGGCATCGCGCCAAATCGAAAGCACCTGCATATCATCACCACGGCGCAGCGCCTCACGCACCGAATACTCGGCATCGCTGAACAGGCACGGACGCACGTTGCCATCGGCCGTCAGGCGCAGACGGTTGCAATTCGCACAAAAATGATTGGACATGGCGCTGATAAAGCCGACCGTTCCCGCCGCGCCCGGAAAGCGCCAATAGCGCGCGGGGCCCGCGCCGGCAGGAGCGTCGGTGATGTCAAGCGGTTCGAGCTCGCCCAGACCCGTCGCGGCGGCCCCAGCATTGATGCGCGCCCGCAGCTCGTCGCTCGGCACGGTATCGCTCGCGTCCCACAGCTCGGGATTGAGCGCGGGCGCATGCGGGTCCACAGCGCAATGCGAGCTCGTGTGTTCGTCGCCGATGGGCATGTATTCGATAAAGCGCAGGTGGATGGGACGGTCGAGCGTGAGCCGCGCGAGGGCCGCCACATCCTGGTTGAGCCGGCGCACCACAACGCAGTTGACCTTAACGGGCTCAAAGCCCCAGGCCAGCGCCGCGTCGATGCCCGCCATGGTCTGCTCGAGCCGGCCCAGGCGCGTGATCTTTCCAAAGAGCGTAGGGTCGAGCGTGTCGAGCGAGATGTTGACGCGGTTAAGGCCGGCATCTTTGAGCTGCGGTGCCAGCTTGGGCAGCAGGGCACCGTTGGTGGTGAGCGAGATGTCCTCGATCTGCGGAATCGCGCGGATGTCGCGAATGAGCGGGATGATACGGCGGCTGACCAGCGGCTCGCCGCCCGTCAGGCGCACGCGGCGAATGCCCTCCCCCGCCACTAAGCGCACAAAGCGGGCGATCTCCTCGGCGCTGAGTAGTTCGTCGTGCGCGCGGGGCGCTACGCCATCGGCCGGCATGCAATAGATGCAGCGGAAATTGCACTTGTCGGTAACGGCAATGCGCAGGTAGTTAATGTCGCGGCCAAAGCCGTCATGTTGCACGTGCCCGTCCACGCAGCCCTCCCCTCACGCTGACCTTTATTCTTCGGGGAATATAGTACCGCACGGGAAGAATGGGTCGACATGCGTACGACACGAAAGACCTTTGCGAGCAAGACCGGCTTCCCAAGCCCATCTTCAACACAGACCATCACAACATTCGATGCTTTTCCCGATTTTGGCGAAAAACGTCGAATGTTGTGATGGTCTGCCTGCCCACGGCACCCCGTAGAAGGACCAAAACGCCCCTAGAGGCCGCCGTCCCAGTGCCGAATCACGAATTCTCGCAGGTCGTTCTGCCGCTTTTGGAACGCTTCGCTTCGGTCGCACTTGAGACCCATCGCGAGCGCGATGGCGTTCATCGCCCGGTGCAATTGCAGCTGATGGGCAAACTGAGTCCCGGTGAGGACGATCATCCTAAAGCCCAGCGCGCTCAGCACGGTCATACGCTCCGCATCCGACGCGCTGCGCTGTTTATCAAGATGGTCCGAGCCGTTGTATTCAATCCCCGTACCGCTCGCAGACGCATATACGTCGTTCTCGAAATACCCGGCCTTTGCGAGATACTTGAACTCGTTGGGAACATCGACCCAATGGTTGAGCTCGATCTTGGCGTATCCCAGCCCGCCCTGGGAACGTTTTGCTACGACCATGATTGCGGTGGCCGTCTCCATGGGCGACCGCGCGCCATCGTGCACGCGCTTGAGCACGGCGGCCGCGCGTATGGCCCCCTGACGAGATCGGTTCTCATTGCAATAGGCAATCAAGTCGGCAACGGTATACCTCTGCCCCATCTCGATATAATCGCCTGTCGACAGATGATTCAAATGGTATCGGGCACAGATTTCGTAGCCATATTCCAGCTGCTCGGGCTCACTCATCCACGAACCCGCCTGGACAAAGCACATGGCCTCATCAACCACCAGAAGGCCCTCTGCCACCTCGATAAGATGGCCTGGAGGTACCGGCGCCCCAAACACGTGGCACCTAAACCCAG
>CATXML010000042.1 GCA_958372035.1 uncultured Collinsella sp.
GCACGTATGGCCATAACATCGTCCGCCCGTTCCTATTTGGCCTTTTGCCCGACAGTCAAGAGCAGCGTCGCGCTATTGCCGCCGAGCATGACGTTGCATCCAACAACCCCGTCGCCCTCTTGTGCCATATCGGTCTTGACTGCGCGGGGGCCGTTCAGTTTTGTCGAACCGATCAATTAGACGCCGTCCGTGGCAGGGTCTCCGCATACCGCCCGCTTACCAATTCTCAAATCGCTCACAAGCTTAAAGCAATTCGCGATGACGAAAGAGAGACATGGATGGGCTCCAACGAAAGCTGGTCCCTGGGCGGCAACCAAGGCAAATTTGCACTAGCTTGGCATGATGGCCAATGGTACGAATGTCTAGGGTCATCCCCCACTACCCATATCTTCAAAAATGGTGTCGTCGGGTTCAAACATCAGGCCTTAAACGAATTCGTCTGCATGAAAACGGCTCGGCGTGTTGGCATTACAACTGCCAACGTCTCCTATTGCACATTTGAAGACGAAGCCGCACTCGTCGTTGAACGGTACGACAGAATGGTCAATAACAGCGGAAGTATCGAAAGGCTGCATCAGGAGGACTTTTGCCAGGCGCTCGGTGTATTGCCAAGCCAGAAATACACCGCCGACGGAGGACCGACTACACGAGACATCCAAGAACGACTGATTAACACAGTCCCCCACCACATGAATCTTGTGCTTTTTACCTATATGTTGTTCTATAACGCCATTATCGGAGCGCCTGACGCACACGCTAAAAACTACTCGCTCATCCTAGGCAAAGGCACAAACGCGGCACTCGCACCCATGTACGATGTCGCATCGGGCTTGGCGTATGAGAGCATGCGACGTCGGGCACGCCTTGCTATGAGCGTTGGCGGCGAAAATCGTGTGGGACGCATCGGTCCAGGTGCTATCCGCCGATACCACGGTATGGGCGATCCCGCGCTGGAGGCGACGCTCACCGATGCCGGGCTATCCGAGAAGTTTTGCTTTGCGACCATGATGGACCTCGCCTACGAGGTGCCCATTTGCATGGAAGAGGTCATGGACGAATACGCCGACCTGCCCGGCATGGCGGACCTGCGCGAGCATATGCTCGGCCCCGTCCGCGAAAACTGCCAGCACACCCTCGACCTCATCAAGGCGAATATGGGCTAGACGCCAATCAATTTCCCATTTCTTAAAAGAAGAGAGGGAGCGCCCGTCGTAAAAGCTCGGGTGCCCCCTCTCATAATGTCATTTGCAATCCACTAGCACGTGGCTCGGACTGCTGCTAGCGCAACCTTTACGCAGCGAGGCGCTTGAGGACATCGATGAGCAGCTCGTAGAAGCGCTCGGCAGAAGCGAGCTCCATGCTCTCGTCCGGAGTGTGGACATCGGAGAGCGTCGGGCCCACGGCGATGGCGTCCAGGCCGTGCAGGGCCTCGGCAAACAGGCCGCACTCAAGGCCGGCGTGAATGGACTCGATGCGCAGCTCGGAGCCAAAGAGCTCGCGATAGCTCTCGACAAAGACGTCGCGGACCGGCGAATGCTCGGCATAGCTCCAGCCGGGATACTCGAACTCAAACTTGGCGTCGAAGCCCAGGACATCGGCCAGCGTCTGCAGGCGGTCCTTGAACTCGTTCTGCAGCGAGGTGATCGAGGAGCGCGGGGACAGCATGATCTTGACCTCGTCATCAGAAGTGGCAACCACACCGATATTGGAGGAAACCTCGACGGAGCCGTCGGTGGCGACGTTGCGGCGGATCACGCCGTTAGGGGCAAGACGCAGGGCGCGGATGAGGGCGAGCGCGGACTTCTGGTCCATGGCCTCGACCTCAGCGTTGTCGGCAATCTCGACGGTGCAGGTAAAGCCGGGGTCGAAGACCTCGAGCTCGGCGGTGACGTCGGCGATGATGCCCTTGGCGACCTGAGCCGCGGCTTCGGCCGCAGCGTGATCGGCATAGACCAGAACTGCCTTGCACTCACGGTTGATGGCGTTGTCCTTGGTGCCGCCGTTGAAGCTGACGATGGCGGGCTCGCCGGCAACCATCAGGCGATCGATGATGCGGGCCATGATGAGGTTGCCGTTGCCGCGCTCCAGGTGGATATCGCTGCCGGAGTGACCGCCCAGCAGGCCGGAGATGTCGAGCGTGAGGGTGCTACCGGTCTTGTGCTCACGCGCGATCGGGCAGGTGTAGGTAACGACGACGCCGCCGGCGCAGCTGACGGTGGCAACGCCCTCTTCCTCGGAGTCAAGGTTAATCATGGTGCGGGCGCTAATCTGGGACTTGTCGAGCGTCTCGGCGCCGACCAGGCCAGTCTCCTCGTCGGTGGTGAATACGCACTCGAGGGCGGGGTGAACGATCGAATCATCGTTGAGCACGGTAAGCATAAGCGCGACGGCGATGCCGTTGTCGGCGCCCAGAGTGGTGCCGTTGGCGGTAAGGACACCGTCCTTGACGACCAGGTCGATACCATCGGTCGTAAAGTCGTGCTCAACGGAGCCCAACTTGTCGCACACCATGTCGATATGGCCCTGCAACATCACGGTCGGGGCATTCTCGGCACCGGCAGATGCGGGCTTGCGAATGATGACGTTGTAGACCTCGTCCTGGTATACGTCAAGGCCGCGCTCCTTAGCAAACGCAACCAGGAAATCGCTAATGCCCTTCTCGTTGCCAGACCCACGGGGGATCGCGCTGATCTCCTCAAAGAAATGGAACAGCTGGGCGGGTTCGTAGCCAGTAATCTTGTAGTCCATGGTGCCTCCTTGGCGCAACTGGTTAGACAGTAAGATATGCGACTTGTATATTCCCAGACTTTGCGTGCATAAACCAGTCGAAAACGCCGAGCGCCCTTGCATCATCGGCTAACGGTGAGGAAACGCCACTTTATCAAGATAAAGCAGCTTAGACGGGCCATACCGAAGGGACGTTGGACCCTTCAATCAACCTCAACGCCTGTTGAACGTTAATGCATACACCATTGGTATGTTTAATAAGATTCTTGTCCTCCGTCACGACATAATCGGCATCAATGCGATTGGCGACGCCCAGCATCAGGTCGTCCTCAAAGTCATTGTGGTGGTACTTGAACACAAAGGAGTCGAAGACCTCGTCTGCACCGACCGGGGCGATGAGGGCTAGCTCGCGCATCTGTCGAACGCATGCCCAGGCCGTTTCGTCTGCCGCCGCAATGGCGTTATCGCTCAGCGAGCCAGTCTTTCTTCGGCACTCCTGCTTAATTGCCGCCGAGACAAGATATGAAACGTCTTTGACCGAAAGCGACGAGGCAAACAGGGCAATCCGCTCCGAGGCGTCGGCAATCTCGATCAGATGGACGACATTTGCCGTACGGTCGGACCTGCCAGAAAAATAATCCATCCATACGTTGGTATCGATTAACAGCTTGAAGACGCCTTCTGTGCTCATAGTTCCACCCACTCGGGATAGCGCTCCGCCATGGCCTCCTCATAGAGGTCGTCATAGTCTCCCGAGAACTCAGGGATGGGGATACCGTATTTGAGGCACGAATCGCGAACGATATGGCTGCCTTGCGCGGCCCTTGACTCCATGCGCCGGGGCTCCACTCCGTCAGAAACCGGAGCCGCCGCGTCTCCCTTCGAGGGCATGCGTCCGTTAACGACCAGATACTCCCAAAGTGTCCGAACGGCTTGTGACGGCGTCATGCCAATATGAGTCAGGACGGCGTCTCCCGCCTCTTTGAGCTGGCGATCTATACGCACGTTCATCTGAACTGGCCGCGTGTCGAGTATTGACGTAGGCATATCAGCTCCTTTGCTATACTATATCTCGATTTTAGTATAGCACAGCAGATTGAAGCGCATTTCAATGGAAATGGGGGCGCTTCCTTATCGGAAACGCCCCCGTTATACAAGGTATGTTTAATCCCTACAGCGCACCAGAGCCGGCTTGCATCATGCCGCCGGGGCCCGAGGTCACGCCGCCGCTCACGGGCGCGGCGTTGCCAGTGCGCGGTGCCGCCGGGGCGGTATCACCACCGAGCGTGCCCGCCGGACGCGGTGCCGGGATCTCGCCCGTGCCGTGGCTAAAGACAAACTTGCCATCGGCCACGTCGCACAGGACGGTATCGCCCTCGCCCCACTCGCCGGCCAGCAGCTCCTCGGACAGCGGGTCCTCGATGAGCTTTTGAATAGCACGGCGCAGCGGACGCGCACCGTTGGTGAGGTCGGTGCCCTCGGCCACGATCTTGTCATAGGCCGCATCGGTGAGCTTGATGTTCATGCCGTTGGCAATCAGACGCTGGCGCAGGTCGTCCACCAGCAGGTGCGCGATCTTGGTGAGATTCTCGCCCGAGAGCTTCTGGAACACCACGATGTCGTCGATACGGTTGAGCAGCTCGGGGCGGAACAGGCGCTTGAGCTCGCCCATCGCGCGACCACGGATCTCACTCGACGTGAGACCCTGCTCGCCGGTGGTGCCAAAGCCCACGCTCGCATCCTGCGCAATCTCGCGGGCGCCCACATTGGACGTCATGATGATCACGGTGTTGCGGAAGTCGACCGTCTTGCCCTGGCTATCGGTCAGGCGGCCCTCCTCCAGCACCTGCAGCAAGATGTTGAAGATATCGGGGTGCGCCTTCTCGATCTCGTCGAACAGCACGACCGAGTACGGGTGGCGACGAACGGCCTTGGTGAGCTGGCCGCCCTCGTCGTGACCGACGTAGCCCGGAGGGCTACCGATGAGCTTGGAGACCTCGAACTCGCTACCGAACTCGGACATGTCGAAGCTGATGAGCGCGTCTTTGCTGCCAAAGAGATACTCGGCGAGCGTCTTGGCGAGCTCGGTCTTGCCCGTGCCGGTGGGACCCAGGAAGATAAAGCTGCCGCCGGGACGACGCGGGTCCTTGAGCGGCGAGCGGCTGCGGCGCACGGCCTTGGCGACGGCCTCGACGGCCTCGTCCTGGCCGATAATGCGGGTCTTGAGCACGCTTTCGGTCTGCAGCAGGCGACGGCTCTCGCTCTCGGTGAGCGAGGAAACCGGCACGCCAGAGGTCACGGACACGATGTCGGCAATCTGACTCACGTCGATGGTGAGCGGGCTGGCGTCGAGCTCGGCGGTCCAGGCGGCCTTGGCTTCGGCGAGTTCAATCTCGGCGGCCTTCTGCTGCTCGGTGATCTCGGCGGCCTTGTTCATGTCATCGCTCTCGGTGGCCTCCTGCGCGGCGGCCTTGAGCTCCTCTATACGATGCTCGGCCTCGCGCACCGGCTCGGGCGCGCGATTCGCGGCGATGCGAGCGCGGGCACCGGCCTCGTCGATGAGGTCGATGGCCTTATCGGGCAGGAAGCGATCCTGGATGTAGCGGTTGGAAAGGTTCGCGGCGGCCTCGATAGCACCCTGCGTATAGCGCACATGGTGGTGCTCCTCGTAGCGCGGCTTGAGCGCGGTCAGGATCTTGACCGTGTCCTCGACGCTCGGCTCCTCGACATCGATGGTCTGGAAGCGGCGCTCAAAGGCCGGATCTTTAGTGAGGTACTTACGGAACTCCTCAGCCGTGGTGGCACCAATGATCTGGAAAGCACCGCGCGCGAGCACGGGTTTGAGCATAGAGCTCGCATCGATAGAACCCTCGGCAGAACCGGCACCGATGATGGTGTGCATCTCGTCGATAAACAGGATGACGTCGTCGGCTTCGGTGGCCTCTTGGATCACGTTCTTGAGGCGCTCCTCAAACTCACCGCGATACTTGGCGCCCGCCACGAGGCCCGGCAGGTCGAGCGTCCAGATATTCTGGTTCATGAGGTTCTCGGGCACGTTGCCAGCAGCAATCTGCTGCGCCAGGCCCTCGACGATAGCCGTCTTGCCCACGCCGGGATCGCCCAAGATAAGCGGATTGTTCTTGGTGCGGCGCGAAAGGATCTCCATCATGCGCTGGACTTCCTTTTCGCGGCCAATCACGGGATCGAGCTCGCCGTCGCGCGCCTTTTGCGTGAGGTTGGTGGCGAACTGCTTGAGCGTGTCGGTGCCGCCCCCCTTTTGCTGAGAGGCATCCGAGCCGCTAAAGAACGGCAGGCCCGCACCGGGACGACCAGCGCCAGCGCCAGCGAGCGGACGCTTCTTGTCCTGATCCTTGGCAGTGAGCTTTTCGATGGCCTTTTTAATGGAAGCAGACGACACGCCCAGGCGCATGAGGATGTCCATGGCCATGCCGTTGCCTTCTTCGACGATGCCGATCAGCAAGTGCTCGGTCGAAACGTAGGTCTGGTTGTTCTCGCGTGCCACGCGGAAGGAGCGCTCCATCACGCTAATGACGAGCGGCGTAAAGGCAAGCTTGGCAGCCTCGGTCTCCTCGCTGGGCTCGGGAACCGTGGTCTGGACCTCTTTGAGGGTATCCATGATGTCGTCGTAGGAGATATCGAGCGAGCGCAGCGCCTCAGCGGCAATGCCCTCGTCCTCCTTGGCGAGCGCGAGCAACAGATGCTCGGTACCCACCTTATTTGAATGAAGATCGAGCGCCTCCTGCTTGGCCATGGACATGACCTTGCGCGCGCGATCGGTAAAACGGTCTAACATGCTAGTTCCTCTTAGACGAGCTAGTTTTTTTCAAACGCAAAGCGCCACTCGTGGCGGCGCTTTGGTCTCTTTACCCATCTGGAGTAGATGTTAATCGCTGGGGCCTGTTCCGCATGCAGCCATACGACAACGTCTACAAAAAAGGAATTGCCAGGTGCGTCTGCATCGGCCCAACGAGCGTGGATTTTCGGACACCCATTCCACGAGCGTGGATAATCTCCCACTTTGAGCCCCCAAACAAGCCCAAAACGGGAGATTATCCACGTTCATGTTTTTCGGATCAGTTTCATTTGCTCCAATTAGCTGGTGTGGCGCCAGCGAGGGTCGGTGAGTGTACGCGCCACACCCAGGCCAACGGGCAAAAACGCCACGATGAGCACTGCACGCACAAACCAGCCGAGCATATTGACCGTGTCGAATGTGCACATGTAATACATCGAGCGATACAGATACAAGCCCGGCACCATAATGACAATCGATGGCACCGTGAGGGCGATACGTGGGTAGGTGAGCTTGATTTCGGCTAAGCTCGCGAGCAGCCCCGATACCAGCGCGCCGATAAACGCTGCCGCCTCGGGAGGCATACCTACGCTCAGGCCCAGAAAGGGAAACAGCGTCGGCGCATCGACGAGCGTAAGGCGCAAGGTATTGGACACGGCGCCGATCAGCCCAGCTGCCGCGGCCATCTTTACCGGGCTGTTGAACATCACCGAGAAGCCGAATACGCCAACGAAGCTCATCACCACGCGCAGGAGCGTAAGGGCAAGCGGCGAAAGGCCGAGCGGAGCAAAATCATCCGGTGCCAGCCCCACACACTCGGCAACCATCCAGCCCACAAGGGTCGCCATCACAATAATCGACACGGCATACGAAAGACGCTCAATGCCGCTTCGCATATCGAGCTTAGCGATGTCGAGGCCTGCCGTAATGAGGGGAAAGCCGGGAATCACAAAGAGCATGGCGCCGATATAGCCTTCTTGGTGCGACATTGCCCCCGGTACGACCTGGCCAAGGCCGAGCAATGCCAGCAGATACGAAACGCAAGCGAGCGCAACGCCAATCGTCAGCGCGCTAAACTGGCCAAGACCCTGCTTGAGAATATGAGAGCGAGCAAAGTTGCCAACACCAGCGCCTACGAATGCGCAGGCCATCTCGATAGGGCCGCCGCCGAGCAAAAAGACGAAGGCGCCGCAAGCACAAGCTGCCGCAAGGCCCTGTTGCCAGGGAGAGTAATCGGGTTTTGAACTCTCAACGGTCTTGAGCATCTCGTGGTATTCGTGCACGGTAAACCGGCGCCCATACGTCTCGATTTCCTTTAGGAAGCTCTCCATCATCCAAATGCGATGGGTATTGACTCCCGTTGTGGGCAGGCTGACAACCTCGTTAAAGCAGTGGCCATCTTCGATGCAGGTGCACTCAAACGACAGAAGACTTAAGTCAACGTGGACGGTGACACCGAGTACGGCGGCAACGCGATTCATGGTATCGCGTACACGCCAGGCACCCGTTCCGCTCGCGAGCATAAGCATACCGGTGCGGCAGATGATGGATGACTTATCGGTGAGCGGCGCATCGACGGCAAGCTCATCGCCTGCCGTCACGATCTGGTGCCAGTCTGTTTTCATATGGAGTGCGCCGGCACGAACACCGTGGTGCATGGGGGCTCTCGAAAGCAGCGAGTCAAGGCGCGAAGACTGTGGGGGCTCCGTTGATTCGTCCTCAACCTCATCAGTCTCTTCATCGACCAGATCAAATGAGTCAAGCGATGCCGGCTCGCGACGATCGATTAGCTCCTCATCCTCATCGTCAAAGTAATTGAACTGATCGAGCATGTCCTCTTCGATTGCACGCTCGCTTGCGTCGTCCATATAGACGCTCCCTTCCTACCGACTAACCCCCATCCTAGGCAGCAACGGCTAAAGGAAACATAAAAGAGACGGCTGCCATGCGAGCCATGTGCTCAATAGCCGTTGGGTAGTCGTTTAAGAACGTCCATTACAGTCGAAATTGTCAGCCCGGGCCCGTCTCGAGCTACGATTGAGGCGCGCCCAGAACGGGCCGCCGACCGGGCGCCCGCGCACGGCC
>CATXML010000043.1 GCA_958372035.1 uncultured Collinsella sp.
CCAGAGCGAGCAAGGTGCCTTGAACCGTGGCGGCATTGACCTTTTGGTCTTGCCGCCGACGTTGAAAGGCAGCTTGCCGCTCTGGCGGGCTTGTAGCGTCGGCCCGTTCCGCCGTTCGGTAGAACGGCGGAACCAACCCTACATCACCATGACGTAACGGCTACCCACGTAGTACTGCTTACCCATCAGGACCGGCTCGCCATTGGGGCCGATAAAGCCGGCACGCAGGTTGAGCAGCGGATCGTGCGGGGCAATGCCCAGCTCGGTGGCCTGCTCGGCGTTGGCACGAACGGCCTCGACCGTACGGTAGCCAACCGAGACGATCGGGGTTCCGCCAACACGCCCGACCTCGGCAAAAGTCGACTTGTCCTCAAGGTCGGCTGTCAACAGTTCACGGTATGCATCAAACGGCACAAAGATGTTTTCCTCAAAGATGGGCTCGCCGTCGGCCGTGCGCACGCGCTTAATATGCAGCAGCAGCGCATCCTTCTGCAGACCAAAGAATTCCATCTCGTTTTGGCGCGCCGGCACAATCTGGCGATCGATCACATGCGCGCCCGCCTTCATGCCGTTATCGGCGCAAAGCTCGGTGAACGTCTGCAGCGTCGAGGCGTGGAACTGGCGGTTGATGTGCGGCGTGGAGACAAAGGTGCCGCGGCCCTGCTGCTTAACCAGGTAGCCATCGGAGCACAGCTCCTCGACGGCGCGACGCACCGTAATGCGGCTCACCTCGTACTGCTCGGCAAGCTCAAGCTCGGACGGGATGCGCTCCTTAGGTGCATAAACACCTTTCTCGATCGCTTCCTTGATCTCGTCGTAAATCTGCTGGTAAAGCGGTGCATTTTTGGGCGCTGGCATATCTGATCACTCTTATCAAAATATCGAAATAACTAATACGTATATAACGTCTTTTTATATGTTACCTTAGTTTGATAAAACGATACACCGCATACAGCAAATCTTTACTTGCCGTCGTCCTGCTGCAAGCTTTCCTGATCGTGCAGACGGGCCTGCCTGCTGGCCATGCGCGCGGGCTTGTCGGGATCGGGAACGGCCGTGGGCATGGGCTCGTCGACATGACCGCCCCACCAGCCGCCCACAAAGTTGAGCGTGTGGAACACGTTGATCACGGCGCCGGGATCAATGTCGCACACCAGCTTGATAATGTCCTGACTCTCGTAGGTCGAGACAACGGCGTGCAGCAGGTACATCTTTTCGCGGCTGTATCCGCCAACGACCTCGGCGCAGCTGATGCCGTGCTGAAAATGGTCGATATAGGCGTTCATGACCTCGTCGGCCTTGCGCGTCGTGATCTGCAGCGTTACGCGGTCATAGCGGCGGTAGAAGCTGTCGATGGTCTTGGTCGAAATAAACTGGAACACGATGGAGTACGCCGCGTTGTCCCAGCCAAACATAAAGCCAAAGATCGCCAGGATAAAGCAGTTAAAACCAAAGATGACGCCCCAAATGGTCTTGCCCGTGTGGTTGGAAACCCACAGCGCGATAAAGTCGGTACCGCCGGTGGATGCGCCGGACTTAAGCGCAATGGCAGCGCCCAGGCCCGAGACCACGCCGCCAAAAATGATAAGCATGATCTTGTCGCCCAAAAACGGGGCGAAGTGAAAGATGTTGAGGAACAACGACGAGAGCGCAACCTGCATCATCGAGAAGATGACGAAGCGCTTGCTAATGCCGCTCCAGCATAGGAGCGCCACGGGGATGTTGAGCGCGAGCATGCCGAGCGAGATGTCGATATGAACGCCGCCGAGCGAGGTAACGCGATCGAGCAGGACCGCGACGCCGGTGAGGCCGCTCGGAAGCAGGTCAGCGGGCTGAATGAACGCCTGGATCAAAAATGTCTGAAGAACGGCGGAAATCGTGACCGCCACGGCAGTAATGGCGCGACGAACGATGGTGAGGCGGCCGAGCACGAGCACGCGGTCCGTGAGCTGATCGATGGCGTTCGCCACGTAGGCTCCTTTCGAAGGCAGATGTAGTTGTGGGGCATGTCGGCGATTGTAGCATGGAGCGCGAAAGGGCGCTTCAATTCACCCGCTCTCGACAACCAAAACGAGCCAGCATCTCCCCAACCAAAGAGCCCAAAATCTAAGTGAGTAGACTATTCGCGACCTGTCGAGCACACCCAAAACAGCCACCTCTGTGACCTGCAGTTTTACTAAGGCAGATTCGCTTTGTGCTCTGCTTGAGCCGAAAAGTCTACTCACTTAGTCTGAGTCGGAGCCAAACGGATCAAATCGAAGCCAAAATGAGCCGATCTGCCGCAAAAGACGCGTGAATCGGTACTTCTCGTAGCGAATTGACGCTATAAAGCGGTCAGAATGTCGGCGAGGCTATCGATGATGGCATCAGCGGCGGACTGATCCAGGTTGACGCCCTCGTGCGGACGCAGTGCCAGGACGCGGGCGCCGGAGCGCTTGCCGGCCTCGATACCCAAAGGCGAGTCCTCGATAACCAGGCACTCGGCAGGCTCCATACCCAGCGCCTCCATGGCACGCAGGTAGATCTCGGGGTCGGGCTTAAACGCACTGCACTCGTGACCGCTGATGGTGTAATCCAGCACATCGGCGATACCCGCAATCTCCACCAGCTCGTCAATCAACTCACGATACGACGAGCTCGCGATGGCACACTTCACGCCGCGCTCGTGCAGCTCGCGCATCACCGGCTCCGTCTGCTCGTTGAGCAGCTCGGCATACGGAACGGGGTGGTCCGGGCTGTAGACTTGCTTGTACTCCACGCGCAGGCGCTCGCGCAGCTCAATATCGTCGGGAACCAGCGTCTCCCAAATGGCGGGCTCGTTAGACCCCGAAAGATCGGGGATCTCGTCAAAGTGGAACCCCTTCTCCTCCATAAACGCCACACGGCGACGGTTATAGAACCACTCGGTATCGACCAGCACGCCGTCCATATCAAACAGCACTGCCTTGATCATACGCATCTCCTCCCACCTGCCAAAAAGGGACAGGTTTATTTTGGTAGGTTTTATCTGGGTTTTTGCGGCGCGTGCGCGCACGCCCTCCCCAGAGCAAAAAAGGGGACGGGGCGCAAACCCCATCCCCTCTCAATCAACCCGTAAGGTCTACTTACTTGTGATTAGTAGGAAAGCTTCCACATGTAGCGACGCATGGTCAGCGGGTGCTGACGGGCCTCGGCGATCTGGTTGCCGTACTCGCGCATAACGGCGAGGTGCAGCAGCGGGTTGAAGTAGGTGACGACGCTCGCGGGCACGGCGTCAGCCAGGCCGTAGTCCTTGGAGTCGATCAGAGCGACCTTAGCGCCCATGCGCTTAAGGAAGGTGAGGGCGCGAGCGTCCATCGGACGGGTAGCACCGTCGGACATGAAGAAGACGTAGGGCTTACCCTCGGTGGAAACCTCGAACGGGCCGTGGAAGTACTCGCCGGTGTTGTAGGCGGCGGCGTCGATCCACTGCATCTCGGTGAACAGGAAGGCGGCGTGAGAATAAGCCATCTTCTCGGAGGCACCGGAGGCCATGAAGTAGATCATCTTGTCGTCCTTGAAGTCCTGGGCGAACTGCTTGGCGAGGCCCTTGGCGGACTGAGCGGCGTTCTCGCAGAGCTCGAAGACGTTGGTGAGGCCGGTGATCATGTCCTCGTAGTGGTCATAGCCCTCGGTCTGCTGAAGGATCTCGAGAGCAAGAGCGATGGCGTAGCCAGGCTTCTCGCACTTGGCAGCGTAGTTGGCGTGGAAGCCGTGGACGATGACGTGGTCGGCGTCGACGGTCAGAGCGGAGCCAGCCTTGTTGGTGAGGGAGACGACCGGGCAGTTGTGCTTCTTGGCGGTCTTGTTGGCCTCGACGGTCTCGGGCGTGGAGCCACCGAGGGAGCAGGTGATCACGAAAGTGTGCTCGTTGACCCAGGAAGGCGTGTCGTAGTTGAACTCGTTAGCGGTGAAGATCTGAACGTTCAGCTTGTCCGTGTTGTTGGCCAGGAAGTACTTGGCGGGGTAAAGGTCGGACATGGAAGCACCGCAGCCGACGAAAGCGACGCTGTGGATCTCGTGGTTGGACAGGACGTCAGCGACGATCTGCTTAGGGAGGTTAAGGTCGATCTCGTACATCTGACACATTCCTTTCGATTTTTTGCGGCGCCACATTGCCGGGCGCTCGCAGGGTTACCGTGGTTTGGACCGAGTCGCCGGCCCGTTGAGGATGTGTCAAAGGAACTGTCCCTTTGACACATCTAGGGATGGAAGCCTGCCTGGGGTATGGGATGCCAGGCAGGCCCCCGGGGGAAAGCGGTTAGGCGCTTGGTCGCGACTAGGCCAGGATGCCGGCCGCGGAGAGGGCGATGCCGCCCACGATGGCGATCACGAGAAGCCAACCGGTGTTGACGTTCTTCTTGATGAGCCAGTACATAAGGCCGGTGAGGCCGAGGGAGATCATCTGGGGCATCATGCCGTCCAGGATGTCCTGGATCACGACGGTGCCGTCAGCGAACTGCAGCGGGGTGGTGGCGCCGATCAGCGTGGCGATCATGCCGCCCACGGACATAAGACCCACGATACCGCAGACATACATGAGCTTCTCCATGAGGTCGCCGCCCTGGAGCTTGCTCAGGTACTCGTGGCCACCCTGGTAGCCGATCTTGGCTGCGAACCAAGTGATCAGCACGGAGGGCACGATGGAGATGAGCATGGCCAGGATCGGGCCCATGATGGAGCCCTGCTGAGCCAGCTGAACACCCAGGCCAAAGGCGATAACGCGGATGGTGCCCTGGAAGAAGGAGTCACCGATGCCGGAAAGCGGACCCATAAGGGAGGTCTTGACCGCGTTGATCGAATCGGGGTCGAAGTTCTCGGGATCCTTGGCGTACTCTTCCTCCATGGAGGCGGCGAGGCCTAGGATGAAAGCGCTCGTCTGCGGGGTGCAGTTGTAGAACGCCATGTGACGGTGGTAAGCCTCTTTCTTAGCAGCGAGCTGCTTGGGGTCGGACTCATCCGGATAGAGGCGATCGAGCGTGGGAACCATGCCGTAGAGGAAGCCCATGTTCATCTGACGCTCGTAGTTCCAAGAGGCCTGGATGGCCCAGGAGCGCCAGAAGAACTGGCTGACCTTCTTGTTCAGGGACACGTCCTTGGTTGCGGTTGCCATAGTGTGTTCCTCCTTAGTCTTCGTCGTCTTCGTCGTCTTCGTCGTCTTCGTCGTCTTCGAGCGGATCGTAGTCGGAATCGACACCGGCGGCTGCATGGGAACCGTTGAACTTGAAGCCCATGAAGACGACAGCCAGGCACACACCGATCAGAGCGACCGCGATGACGGACAGGTTGAGGTAAGCGGCGAGCAGGAAACCGATGAACAGGAACGGAGTCATACCCTTCTTGATCATCATGGTGAGCAGCAGGGCCAAGCCGTAGGCGGTCATGATCTTGGTCGAAACGTTAAGACCAGTGGACAGCCACTCGGGAACCATGTTGACGATGGCCTGAACCAGGTCGGTGCCAACAAAGACGGCCAGGAAGATCGGCAGGAAGTACATGATGGCGTACAGACCGGAGCCGGCGCAGATGTGCATACGGTAGGCGGTCTTGAAGTTACCGTTATCGATCGCGCTATCGGCCACATGGGTGAGGGCGGCGATGATGGAACGGAACACGATGCCGAGGAGCTGACCCAGGACGGCGACCGGGATGGCGATCGTCATGGCGGTCTCAGCAGAAGCATCGGTCAGGCACGCGAAGGCAGCTGCCACGATGCCGCCCAGGACCATATCGGGCGGAACGGCGGCGCCGACCTGCACCAGGCCCATGGACACGAGCTCGACGGCGGCACCGACGGCAAGGCCGGTGGGCACATCGCCCAGCAGCAGACCGACGAGCGTAGCGCCAACGAGGGGCTGCTCGAAGTTAAGACGACCGAGCAGGCGGGAGTCCCACATGCAGAACACGCCGACGAGGCCGACGAGCACCGCACTGATGAACGTATTCATACCCTTCTCCTTTCAGTCAGGCAAAAGCCTGGTTGATTACAGCTTGGCGTCGATGTCGACGCTCTGATACGTAGGGGTCTGCTGGACGTAGAGCTTGATGCCCATGTCGAGCAGCTGGTTGACGTCGGCCTTCTGGGTGGCGTCGAGGAAGACGGAGCTGTCCTTGCCGCCGATCTGATCGGCACCGTCGTGGTTGGCGGTGGCGCCCAGGTTGATGGCGTCGAGCTTGTAGCCCTGGCAGAACTGCAGCATCTCGGCCGTGTTGCCAAAGACGAACATGACGCGCTCGCCGAGGGTGTTGAGCTTGTCCATCTTGGCGAGGGCACGCTCGACGGTAAAGACGTTCAGGCGCACGCCCTGGGGCTTGGCAAGCTTGAGAGCGCCCTTCTTGATGTCATCGTTGGCGGCAGCGTTGTCGACGACGATGATGCGCTCGGCCTGGACCTTGGTGGTCCAGGTAAAGACGACCTGGCCGTGCAGCAGACGGTAGTCAAGACGCGCGAGGACAATCTTGGCGGGACCGGAGCTGTGACGGGACGCCTTGGCCTTCTTGGCGGGAGCCGCGGCGACCTCGACCGGTGCGTTGGGGTTGGTCAGACCGGTGCGGGCCTCGTTGATGAGGGCCGCGAGCTCGGCGCCCTTGACGGGGACGGGGCTCATAGCGAGCGTGAGCGCCAGCGGGATGTTGAAACCGCTGACAACCGTGAACTTCGTGCCGTTCTTGGAAAGCTCGACCATGCTGTTGTTGACCGAGCTGCCGAGCATATCGGTCAGCACATAGACGGTGTCGTCCGCGTTGAACGTGGCGATCATGGCGTCCACCTTATTGGTGATGGGCTCCTTGTCGTCACGAGCAAGCGACACGACGTGGACGTTCGACACGTCGCCGAGAACCATCTCGAGCGTGTCTTTGGCGCCTGCGGCCAGGCCGCCATGAGATGCGAGAATGATCTGATTCATCTTGCCTCCTCCTTTTCGTTATGGTCATTATAACGTCTTATACGTTGCTTATATTGCTAATTAGTATAAAGACCGTTCGCGGGTGAAAATCGACCGTTGACGGGTTTAACGTACTTGAAACGTTGGGGCTGGGTAGGCCGGCGCTGGCTGGATAATCCCAGGTCGGACGCCGTGCGCAATCCCTTATCGCACGAAGTACCAGGGGCTTTCCTGCACGGTGGGCTCCAGCGCGATGCCGGTGCGTTCCTTAAACAGATCCATGTCCTGAGATTTTTCGGTCCACCACGCGTTGGGCTTAAAGGTCATGCTCTCGACAATACGTTTGGCAATGACGCTGTTGCGCAGCTTGGAGAAGTCGGTGTTCATAATCAGGATAGACGCGAGCACCAGCACGATGCCCAGGACTTTGATCGCACCGGCGGGCTCGGCGTAGACACCAATGCCCAGCAGTACGGTGACGACTGTCTCGAATGACATTACGACGGGAACTTTCGACGTCTCGAGCCCCATGGACAGGCCCTGCATATATAAGATGTAAGCCACGGCTGTGGGGATGAGTCCAAAGCCAAGGAACAGCAGCAGCAGCTGTGGCGACATTGCCGCGGCGACATCCGGCCACGGAGCCGCGATAGCCGCCATAACCGCACCGCCAAAAACAAAGCCCCAAAACGTGACAGCCAGCGGGTGGACCGTCTTGGTTGCTATTCGGCTAAACACCGCGAGCGACGCACCACAAAGGCCTGCAATCACGCCCGACGTGACGCCCCAAACCGAAAAATGAAAACCGGAAAGGTCGCCATTGGTCACTGCAAGCACGCAGCCAACGATGTTAAAGACAATGGCAACGAGCTTGTTGGGGGTCACGTCCTCGCGATAAAGCACGCGGCCGAGCATGACGCCAAACACCGGCGAGGTGTAGAGCAGCACCGAGGCCGTGGACATGCCCACCTCGCCCATGCACTCGTAATAGCAGGTGTTGGCGGCGGCCAAACCGACGATACCGACAAGCGCGCAGGGAACAAGCTCTTTAGGGCTTGCCTTGAACAGTGCCAGGGGACCCGATGCCTTTCCCTCACGAGCACCTCCCTGGCAACCCATGAATGCCAAGACCGGAGCCATTAAGACGGCACCCGACAACAAGCGAAAGGCAGCCATGCTCTGGGACGAAACGCCCATGGCCGAGATGCCGTTTACAAAGATTCCGATGCTGCCCCACATAAGCGCGGCGATCAGCACCAGCACATAGCCCAGATTGCTTTTCTTCAACGCAGCCTCCTCGGTATTGTTTCCAATATGTTTCATACTACGTTATAGTCGTTATATACATTTTTCAAGGCACAAATCGGCGAACGGGAAATCTCTCGACACAAGGAGTGTCCCCAACTGCCAGCACAAAAGGAACGTCCCTAACTGCCGGCAGAAAGGGAACGTCCCCAAGTGCCGCTCTAGCAGTTGCGGTGAAATAGTTCTCAAACAGAGGCTTCACGCTCCCAAACAGGAACTATTCCACCGCAACTTATGAGGACATCGAGTTGTTAGGCCGCTCTATCCCCTAGTAGTCCAGCTTCCACATGTAGCGGCGCGTCATGTAGTCCTTGTGGGTGACGGCAGAGAGCGCGCGCATGTACACGTTGTTGAGGATCGGGGCAAAGATCAGGTGGTTGAAGTACTCGCTCA
>CATXML010000044.1 GCA_958372035.1 uncultured Collinsella sp.
CAGCCTCGGCGTAGAGCTCCTCGGTCTTGGGGCCGATGTCCATACCCTCACGATCGTCGGGGATAGCATCGGAAGCAACAACCTCGGGGACAGCGTCCTCGCCAAAGTGATCGGCAACGCGGTTGTCGATGGGGAGCAGGATCTTGACGCCCTTCTCCTCGGCCTTCTTGAGCATCTCGCCGGCGCGCTCGACCCAGTCCTCTTCCTTGAGGGACTGACCGACGGACAGGCCCTGAGCCAGGAAGAAGGTGTAGGCCATGCCGCCACCAATGATCAGGGTGTCAGCGGAGTCGATGAGGTGATCGAGAACGCCGATCTTGGAGGAAACCTTGGAACCGCCGACGATAGCGACGAAGGGGCGCTCCGGCTCGGCGAAGATGCCGGTCAGCGTGTCGACCTCCTTCTCGAGCAGGAAGCCAGCGACGGCGGGCAGGTAAGCGGCGGGGCCCACGACGGAACCCTGGGCGCGGTGAGCGGTGCCGAACGCATCGAGAACGAAGACGTCACCATAGGAAGCGAGCTTCTTGGCGATCTCGGGATCGTTCTTCTTCTCACGCTTATCGAAGCGGACGTTCTCGAGAACGAGGACCTTGCCCGGCTCGACGGCAGCGACAGCCTCGGCAGCCTTCTCGCCGTAGGTGTCGGCGACAAAGGCAACGTCGAGACCAGAGAGCTCTGCGAGCTTCTTGGCGACGGGCTCGAGGGACAGCTCGGGCTGGAAGCCGGTGCCATCGGGACGGCCGAGGTGGCTCATGAGGATGACGCGAGCGTTGTGCTCAACGAGATAGTTGATGGTGGGCAGGGCAGCCTTGATACGGGTGGTGTCGCCAACGACGCCATCCTTGATAGGCACGTTGAAGTCAACGCGGACGAGAACGCGCTTGCCGTCGACATCGATGTCGCGGACGGTCTTCTTGGTAAAGGCCATGTTTGCTTCTACCTTTCGTACGTGTCTGCCTCCCATTACGGCAGACGATTTCCTATAAAAAGGGCGCGACCCTAGGGTGTAAGCCCTATAAGGCCGCGCCCTTCTTTAGACGCTCAACGAGCTATTCGCTAAAAGCTAAATTAAGCAACGAACTTCTCGAAGTACTTGATGGTACGGACCATCTGAGAGGTGTAGGAGTTCTCGTTGTCGTACCAAGAGGTGACCTGAACGAGGGTCTGGCCGTTGCCGAGGTCAGAGCACATGGTCTGAGTGGCGTCGAAGATGGAGCCATGGGTCTCGCCGATGATGTCGGTGGAGACGATGTCGTCCTCGTTGTAACCGAAGGTCTCGGAGATGGTGGCAGCGTAGGCCTTCATAGCGGCGTTGACCTCGTCGACGGTGACCTTCTTGTCAACGACGGCGTAGAGGTTGGTGATGGAGCCGGTCGGCGTCGGGACGCGCTGGGCGGCACCGATGAGCTTGCCGTTGAGCTCGGGGAGAACCAGGCCGATAGCCTTGGCAGCACCGGTGGTGTTGGGGACGATGTTGACGGCGCAGGCGCGGCTACGACGCTTGTTGCCCTTGCGCTGCGGGCCGTCGAGCGGCATCTGGTCGCCGGTCCAGGCGTGAATGGTGGTCATGATGCCGGACACGATGGGAGCGAAGTCGTTCAGACCCTTGGCCATCGGGGCGAGGCAGTTGGTGGTGCAGGAAGCAGCGGAGATGATGTTGTCCTCAGCGGTCAGCGTCTCGTGGTTGACGTTGTACACGATGGTGGGCAGATCGCTGCCGGCCGGAGCGGAGATGACGACCTTCTTGGCGCCAGCGTTGATGTGGGCCTGAGCCTTAGCCTTGCTGGTGTAGAAGCCGGTGCACTCGAGAACGACGTCGACGTCGAGGTCGCCCCAAGGCAGGTTGTTGGCGTCGGCCTCCTTGTAGATCTTGATCTCCTTGCCGTCAACGGTGATGGAATCCTCGCCAGCAACGACCTCGTGATCGCGAGCGTAGTTGCCCTGCGTGGAGTCGTACTTCAGCAGGTAAGCGAGCATATCGGGAGAGGTGAGGTCGTTGATAGCGACGATCTCGGAGCCCTCATGACCGAACATCTGACGGAAAGCCAGACGACCGATGCGACCGAAGCCGTTAATAGCAACCTTTACTGCCATTGTGTCTCCTTTCGTAAGGCCCCCGCAAGCTACAGCGCCCGCCGTTGAGGCCCACAAACTAAGCACTCGCCTAATATACCTTTTTTTTGACTTGAATTTCACGAGAATGCTCGAAATTGAAAATCAAATTTACGTTAAAACGTTTTAAAGAATAAAATAGCAGCTAAATCCGTATATAAGTCGATACTTTAAACTACCTGTTTGCTTCAATGAGCTTTTCAAGTCTCAAAACTCGATGGTAGAGGGCCGACTTCGACAAGGGAGGGTCAGCCATCTCCCCCAAATCGCGCAGTGACAGATCGGGATAGCGCTCGCGCAGGTCGCAAAAGACCGCCAAGGCGTCCGGAAGCGTGTCGCGCAAACCCCGCAGTTCGAGCTCATCGATCAGCGCAAGCTGATGCTGGGCGGCACCCGCGCTTCTGGTCTGATTGGCCAGCTCGGCATTCACGCGACGGTTTACGTCGTTCTTAACCAATTTGACCGCGCGCGCTTCCTCGATCTCGGCAACGCTGCGCTTGGCTCCGACCAGCTTTAGGAGCTGCTCGATCTCCTCGGCGCTCTTAATGTACACGGCATAGGACCCGCGCCGCGCGTTGACGCGCGCATGGACCCCAATCTGCTCCAGCAGATCGCAGAGCCCCTTGGCATATTGCTCGCCCTGCACCGCGATCTCCAAATGAAAGTCGCCGCGGGGATCGGCCACGAAACCGCCGGCGATGAGCGCGCCGCGGATGTAGGCAAGCCTGCAGCAGGGGCGGGCAACGATGTGCCGGGGAACACCGGCGACGAGCCCTCCCCTGCGGTCGAGAATGCCCAGCAGCACCAGAGCCTTGTCCAGGTCGGGTTGATCGGGCAGGGTAATGAGATAGTTACGGACCTTATGCAAGACCGATTTACGAACGGTGAATTCCGTTTTGAGCTTAAGGATGCGATGCGTCAGCGTGATCA
Organism: uncultured Collinsella sp.; assembly: GCA_958372035.1. GTDB lineage: Bacteria > Actinomycetota > Coriobacteriia > Coriobacteriales > Coriobacteriaceae > Collinsella. Next base: position 3,043 of record CATXML010000044.1, read on the forward strand.
TCGTGCGCGCGACGGCGCCCGTCTCGGTCGCGACCGTCAAACGATACCGCCCGGAGCCGGCCAGCGAAAGTGTACCGCTCACACGCGTCAGGGCGGCAAGCGTCGACAAATCGCAGTATTCACATTCGGGTTCGCAGCGCGCGAGCTCGTCACGCACCTCGGCGGTAAACGACATGCAGGCCTATGCTTTCGTGTTGGCGCGTGACAAGTCGCGATGGGAAATGCTCACGTGATACTGGGCACCTTCCAAATAACGTGCCGTGGCCTCGGCGATGGCAACGCTGCGGTGTTGACCGCCCGTGCAACCGATGGCAATAGAAAGCTGCGGCTTGCCCTCCGCGATATAGCCGGGCATGACCGTATCGAGCAGCTGCGTCCAGACCTTCCAGAACTCCTGGGTCTTGGGATGGTCCAGAACAAAGTCGGAGACTTTCTTATCGAGACCGGTCATGGTGCGCATCTCGGGATCGTAGAACGGATTGGGCAGAAAGCGAACGTCGATCATAATGTCCGCCTCGACGGGCATACCGTGCTTAAAGCCAAACGAGAACACGTGAACGTCCATGAGCTGCTGGTCGGACAGCTCGGAGAACGCCATGCGCAATTTGTTGCGCAGCGCAGAGGTGCGCAGACGGCTCGTGTCGATAATCATATCGGCTCGATCGCGCACGCCCTGCAGCTGAAGGCGCTCGCGCTGAATCGCATCGGCCGTAGTCTCCCCCGGCTTGGCAATGGGATGACGGCGGCGATTTTCGCTATAACGACGGATCAGTACCTCGTCAGAGGCCTCGAGAAAAACGATGTCGCAGCTCATCTCGCGCTCCTCGAGTGCGGCAACGGCATCGAGCAACTCATCGAACAAGCCTTGGCTGCGCAGGTCGCAGGTGACGGCAAGGTGCCTACCCACACCCGTATTGATGCCAACGAGCTCAGCAAGCTGGGCAATCAGACGCGGGGGCAGGTTATCGATACAAAAATAGCCCATGTCCTCGAACACATGCATGGCCTGCGTTCGGCCCGATCCGGACATTCCGGTGATGATAACGATATCGGGGATGCGCTCCGAGCGCTCCGCCGCATCCATGGCATCTCCCTTTTGCATGTGCTGCCTCCTAAAAACAAGCGCGGGACCCAGCAACCCGGATCCCGCGCGGTCAATTGCCTTTAATGAGTATACCGCCCTGAGCGGATACAAGGTCCGTCTTACGCCTCAAGCGCGGCTTTGAACCAACTCGTAATACTCGTGGGGTGCGTGATGGCAGTGCCCACGACAACTGCCCAGGCGCCCGCATCAATTGCGGCGCGGGCCTCCTCGGGCGTATGCACGCGGCCCTCGCAGATGATGGGAAGGCCGGGAAACTCCTCGGTCGCCTGGCGCAGGAGCGGCAGATCGGGACCGTCGGCCATGGTGCAGTCGATGGCGGCGACACCGTGAGAGAGCGTGGTAGATACCAGGTCGAAGCCCATATCAACCGCACGGCGAATGTCCTCGATGGTGGCACAGTCGGCCATCAGGAGCACGCCCTCCTCGTGCAGCGGACGGAAGGTGTCCTCGACGGTCTTGCCATCGGGACGCGGGCGATCAGTGGCGTCAATTGCCACGATGTCGGCACCGGCGGCAACGCAGGCGCGAGCATGACGCAGCGTCGGCGTGATGTAGACGCCCTCGTGTCCATCCTTCCACAAGCCGATGACGGGAACCTCGCAGCGGCCCTTAATGGCGGCGATGTCGGCAAGACCCTGGCAGCGAATAGCGGCGGCGCCGCCAAGCTCGCAGGCGCGAGACATCTGAGCCATGGTTTCGGGCGTACGAAGCGGCTCGCCCATATAGGCCTGAACGCTCACGACGAGCTTGCCCTTCAGGGATTGAATCAAAGGATCAACGGTCATGTTCGACTCAACCTTTCTCAAAATAGCCTTCTGAGACACCGCACCTTGACGTTCAAACCGTCGCTCGCGTACCGAAGTACGCTTCGCTCCTCTTTCACGTCAATCTGCGGCACCTCAGAAGGCGCACTTGGTAGTTATGTTTACTTCAACGACGCAAGAAGGTGTTCGGCGGCACCGATGAGCGGCGCGTCGCCCTCCAGAGAGCCGATGAGGATCGGCGTGTCCTGAAGCGGGTCGAGCGCCTGGCTGGCATAGCCCTCGTGCACCGAGTCCTTCCACGTCTGCGAGCGCCAATCGGGACCCTGGTGAATCACACCGCCCGAAAGCACGATGACCTCAGGGTCCAGGATGTTAGCGAGCGAGCCCAGGCTGGCGCCCAGCGCAAAGCCGGCGTCATGAATGACCTCGGTCGCCTTTGCGTCGCCTGCGCGGCACAGGTCGTTCACGTCACGGCCGACCGAAGGACGGCTGGGGTCGACGCGGCCAAAACGCTCATCGTACATGCGCCCGATTGATGTTCCGGAAGCAACCGACTCCAGATGGCCGGAACGCCCGCAGGCGCAGGGAATGCCGGCGGCAGCCGAGCACTCGATGTGGCCCATATGGCCGGCAGCACCATGGAAGCCCTGCATCACGCGGCCGTTCTCGACATATGCGCCGCCGATGCCCGTACCGATGCCCAAACACAAGACGGAGAACTTGCCCTTGCCGACGCCCCAGTGGGCCTCGCCCAGAGCATGAGCCTGCACGTCGCCTACAACGGCAACGGGAAGGCCGAGGTCCTCGCGCAGACGCGGCCCCAACTGAACGCCGGACCAGCCGGGCATAATCTCATTGGCATACGCGATGGCGCCCGTCTTGGGGTCGACGACACCGGCAGCGCCGATGCCAACTCCGAGGACCTCGACATCGGGATTTGCCTCAAGAGCTGCCTTGATAGACGCCTCGATGCGCTGGAAGACCGCTTCGCCACCCTCCTGGGCCTCGGTGGGAACCTCAGCCTCAAAAACGGGATGGGGCACACCGCCGTCAGCCGGGTACTCCATGATGGCAGTCGCGATCTTAGTTCCGCCGATATCGACAGAGCAGACGTACTTGTTCTCCATGTCGTTCTCCTTCGGAGACAAAACAACTACAGGAAATGCGCCGTCAGGCTAGCCGTCACAGCGCGGTAAAGGTTTTCCAGGTGCCCGAGATCGCCGAGAAACCGTGCGGCCATTGGCCTAATGGGTCATGGCCGCACGGTTGAACGGCGAGGTCGGGTGCCTGGGAAAGCTTTAAAGGAGACCGTTGTCCTGGAGGACCTTGCGAATCGCCTCGACGTTCTCACCGGTCATGGCCTTCACCGGGCGCGGCATGGTCGGGCTGTCGAAGATGCCCATGAGGTTCATAGCGGTCTTGAAGGCGCCGACGCCACCGGCATAGCCCTGGACGCCCGAGGTGACATCCCAGATGTGCGAAATCTCATTGAGGCGATCCTGCTCGGCCTTGACGGTAGCCCAGTCACCAGTCTGAGCGGCCTTCCACTGACGACCGTAGCCCTCGGGCTCAACGTTGGCGAGGCCCGGAACGGAACCGTCGGCGCCACCGAGATAGGCACCGTCGACGACGACCTCATGGCCGGTAAGGATGCTCATCGGATGGCCGTTCTTCTCGTTCTCCTGAATGAGGTAGCGGAACGAGATGTCATCGCCCGAGGAATCCTTGACGCCAGCCAGGACGCCCTCGGCGCCGAGCTTAGCAAGGAGCTTCCAGGGGAGCTTGGTGTGGACGCACACGGGGATGTCGTAGGCGAAGATGGGCAGGTCGAGTTCCTCGTGAAGGATGCGGAAGTGCTCCTCGACCTCGGTCATGCCCTGCAGGGCATAGAACGGGCAGGTGGCGACGAGCGCATCGGCGCCCAGCTCCTGAGCGACCTTGCCGTGCTCGATCATGCGCTCGGTCTCGGTGTCGATGATGCCGACCAGAACGGGAACGCGGTGGTCGACGATACGGACGGCCTCTGCGACAATCTGGCGACGGCGCTCGTCGGTGGAGAAGACGACCTCGCCCGAGGAGCCCAGGAAGAACAGGCCATCGACGCCGGCATCGATCATGCGGTTGATGCTGCGCTCAAAGGAGGCAACGTCGAGCTGGTGGTCTTCGGTATCGGGAACAACGACGGGAGGGATAACGCCGGTGAATTTCTGAGTTGCCACAAGAATCTCCTTAGTTGTCTGGCGGGCAGCCCTATGCCGCCCACTCTTGTTGGCGGTGTCCAGGCCGTCTAGGCCAAAGAACACGAATAGAACGTTTGGTTAAAGAAGTCGACGACTTCGTTTTCGAACGCATTGATGCGCTCGTGAGCGTATTTGGCATAGATGATATGCCTCCGGTCACACTCAAGACCGTTGAATACGGCAAACTGGCCCTTGGGATCACTCACGGTATCCATGAGCGATGTGCCCATGAGCACCGAGCCACGAACCCGAGGCGACAGCGTCTCGAGACCGCTGGGAAGCGGATTGGCAAGCGCCGTGCAGGCAAGGCCCCGCTCGTCCAGAGCAGAAACCGCCAGCGCGACACCGCCGCCAAGGCCCTCGCCCCATGCAAAGATGCGGTCGGGATCCATGCCATCAAGGTTGCGCGCAACCTTCGCCAACGCGCAGCCCCAACGGACACGCTCGACAAAAGCAGGCGAGGTAATCCCCTGCTGCAGATCGCTGGATCCAATAGTCTCATCGTCCAGCGCAAGCACGGCATATCCCATGGCGGCAAACCGCGTCATGTGATGCCATCCCCGCACGGGTCGGTCGATGTCATGGAACATCAGACACAGCGGAACAAGCTCGGATCTTCGGGCGCAACCAGAGGGCTCAATCAAACGGCCGTGCACGACATACCCGCCGAGCTCAAAGGAAACCTCGGAGTAGCGCGCGCACGGATTGGCGAAATCAATCGCCGTAACGGTCAGCCCGCAAACCTCAAGGTCCGAAGCGGCTGTCTCCAACTCGGAAACATCCGCAGAAGCATCGCCGCGCCAATCCCGGAAATCAGAGAGCCTTGACGAAACCGTCCCAGCAATTCCCGCAAGCTCGGGGACAATCAGCTCATCGATATTGCTCTCGCACTTAGACATGAGCCTCCCCTCCC
>CATXML010000045.1 GCA_958372035.1 uncultured Collinsella sp.
CGACGCGCTGCGGCTTGAGCGGCGACACGCGCATCACGGTGACGGCGACGGCCAGCACCATGGCGATGGCAAACGACTCAAGCGTCATGCCCCAGGTTGCTAGCAGCGCGTCAATGTAGTTCTGGCCATAGAGCGACCAGAGCTCGGAGAGACTCATGCGGACCTCCCGCCGATAAGGAAAGGGGCTCCCGTGTGTACGGAAGCCCCGACAACTCAGTAAGGAAACAGTTTAGCGCAATAAAGCGTACCGTGCGTTTCCGTATGGTTTCGTTGCGGCCGTTACTAGGCGCGTTGCCTAGGCGCCGATCTCGGGCAGCTCGGGAACATTGGTGTCGCCCGTGCGGTCGCCGATGCAGATCTGCCACAGCTCGGTCCAGGTGCCGTCGTCCTCGATCTTCTTGAGGAAGTCGTTGACAAAGGCGACACCGTCGGAATCGAGCGGCAGGCCGATGCCATAGGGCTCCTTGCTGCCGAAGGGCTTGCCGGCGATCTTGTACTTGCCGGGCTCGCGGACCAGGGCGCTCTGCTGCATGTTGTTATCGATGACGTAGGCGTCAACGCGGCCCTGCTGGAGTGCCTGGCGGGCCTCCTCGTCGGTCTTGAACTCCTGCTGGCTGGCCTTGGGAGCGAACTCCTCCAGGATGGCGGGGCCGTTGGAGCCGGACTGGACGGCGACGTTCTTGTCGGCCAGGTCGTCGACGCTCTTGATGTCGTCGTTGTCGGCGAGCACTAGGATAGCCTGCTGGGTGTAGTAGTAGGGACCGGCGAAGGAGACGAGCTTCTTGCGCTCGTCAGTGATGGTGTAGGTGGCAAAGACAGCGTCGACCTGGCCGTTCTGCAGGACGGACTCGCGCGTGTCCGAGGTCACCTGGGTGATCTCGACCTTGTTCTCGCCCAGGATGTAGTTGGACAGAAGCTGCGCGACGCCGGCATCGAAGCCACGGGTCTGACCGTCTTTCTCGTTGAGGAGGGAGAAGAGCGTGGAGGTCTGAACGCCACCGATCTTAAAAACGCCGGCGTCCTTGACGGCCGTGGCCCAGGTGCTGGCGGCGATAGCGTCGTTATCGGCCTTGGGGCCGTTGTCGACGAGCTTGTCGAACGCCTTGGCGTCGAGCGTGGTGGAAGCCTCGGTATCATTGGGGCTCTTGGAGGAGCCGGCGGCGGAACCCTTGTCGGCCTCGGCGCTGGTGTCGGAGCAGCCGGCAAGACCAAGGCCGGCGACGGTTGCGAAGGTGGCGGCGACGAAGCCGCGGCGGTCGAGAACGACCTGCTGGGAGAGGTTCTTGCTCATGGTAGAACACCTTTCTCAATAAAATCCCTAGCGGTTGAGTAGAGTTATACCCTATCGCGCTCAAATGGGTCAACACGAAATAACTCAGAAACATACTTACCTTATGGGTTATTGTACCTACCAAAAAAGGACAGGTTTATTTTGGCAGGTTTTATCTGGGCAAACGACGATTGTTACAGCTGATATAGCGTTTTGCGTGACCTAAAACCACCACAAAGGGGACAGGCACCTTTGTGGTGGTTTGGGCTGGTACGGCGGCCGGTCTCGTTGTTTTGTCTCAATCTGTAACATCTGCAGCCATTTTTGCCGAGTAACTGTTACAGATTGAGATTATCTCCTTAGGGGAATTCGAATGTCTCGATCTGTAACAGTTAGACGGCCAAAAGGTCTCTATCTGTTACAGATCGAGACAAAGGTCAGGGGCAAAGACGGTTTGTCTAGATCTGTAACAGTTAGACGGGAATTCGGGCCATAGATGTTACAGATTGAGATAATCGCGCCGCGAAAATAAAAACCTCCGCAGGGATGCTTCCCTTGCGGAGGTTTTCTTACTCGTTGAGTAGCCTTACGGCTTCGGCGGCCATGTTTTCGGCCGTCATGCCGTTCTGTGCGAGCAGTTCGTTGGGGTCGTAGCGGTCGGGGAAGCCCTTGGCGATGCCGAAGGTGCGCGTGCGCACGGGCGTGCAGGCCAAGTAGCACGCGACACGCTCGCCCCAGCCACCGTCCAAGATGCCGTCCTCGAGAGTGACGACAACGCGATGCTCGGCGGCAAGGCTGTCGAGGAACTCACGGTCGAGCTCAGTTGCATAGCGCGGGTTGACGAGCGTGGCCTCGATGCCGTACTCGGCAGCCAAGCGGTTTGCCACGCGCTCGCCCAACTCAAAGAAATCGCCAAGCGCGAGCACGGCCACGTCGCGACCCTGGCGCACCACGTTGTAATGAACGGCGCCGTAATCGGCGTCCTCGGCAGGCGCCAAGTCGGGGCGGCTTACCAAGCCAATGCCCGGCACGCGAATCGCCACGGGATGCTCGCGGTGATCGAGCGACCAGCTCAGCATGGACAGATATTCCTCCATACAGGAAGGCGCCAGGTAACGCATATTGGGGAGAGCGCCCAGCATGGAAATATCAAAGAACGAAAGATGCGTCTCGGATGTGGTGCCAAAGATCGACGCGCCAAATACCAGGATGGTTGCGGGGGCGTCGTTGAGGCACAGGTCGTGCCACAGTTCGTCGTAGGCACGCTGCAAAAACGTGCCGTACACACCAAAGACCGGCTTGGCACCGGCGCTGGCGAGCGCGGTGGCAAAGGTGACGGCGTGTTCCTCGGCAATGCCCACGTCGACAAACTGCTTGCCTGCCGCGGCGCGAAGCTCGGGTGTAAAGCCCATGATGTAGGGCGTGGCCGCCGTGATGCCCACGACCTGCGGATCGCGCTCGATGGCAGCGCTCAGGGCCTCGCCCGTAATATCGGCATAGGTGCGCGGCGCAGGCTCGCTCGGATGGCCCGGGCAGAGCTTGCGCCCAGTCGCCATGTCAAACGGACCCACATGATGCCAGCGCTCGGGGTCGCTCTGGGCCGGCTCAAAGCCCTTACCCTTGGCGGTGGAGACGTGCAGCACGATGGGATGATTGATATCGCGCAGCTCCTGCAACGCGTCGACCAGGGCCAACACATCGTTGCCGGCGTCCAAATAGCGGTAGTCGAGTCCCAGCGCGCGAAAAACGTTACGCTCGGCAGCGCCGTTGCTGGCGCGCAGCTCGGCCAGATTGCGATACAGGCCACCGTGGTTTTCGGCGATGGACTGGTCGTTATCGTTGACGATGATGATCAGGTTGCTGTCGAGATCGGCGGCATTGTTGAAGCCCTCAAACGCCAAGCCGCCCGAAAGCGAGCCGTCGCCAATGATGGTGATGACGTTGTACGCATCACCCGCCAGGTCACGAGCGTGCGCCAGGCCGCAGCCCAGGCTCACCGACGTGGAGGTATGGCCCATGGCGAACAGGTCGTGCTCGGACTCGTCGGGATTGGCAAAGCCAGAGGCCTCGCCGTAGCGTGCCGGGTCGATATAAGTGTACGCGCGCCCAGTCAGCGCCTTGTGGGCATAGGTCTGGTGCGATACGTCAAAGACAATTTTGTCGGTGGGGGAGTTAAACACGCGATGAAGCGCAACCGTAAGCTCAACGACGCCCAGGTTGGGGGCAACGTGCCCGCCGACGGCGGCGGAGCTTTCGAGGATGGCGTGGCGGATCTCGCCGCAGAGCAGCGGAAGCTCGGCGCGATCGAGAGCCTTGACGTCCTCGGGCGTTGTCGTTTGCGTAAGCAGCATCGTTGTGGGTTACTCCATGCGAATCGTGCGCCGGCACTCCCTCGGCCGGCACAATTGCACAAGACAGTCTCGCACATTTTGGCGTTTGATATGTGACGGCGGCGCGGTAATTCGCCAACTGGTGGGGCAAAACGTTTTGTCCGATGCCATACTGATAAGTTCCATGATGATTTTATTCATTGCGTGCAGGCTGTGGCTTGTCGCCGTGAGTCGCTGGAAGGAGACAGCATGTCCGATGTCGCTCGTGCCGAGAAAATCGCGTGCGAAGTAGACCATGCTGCCCGTCAACTGGCACAGGCGGGCCGTCTGGACCTGACGCGCGAGTTTATCCAGCATGGCGATGTGACGGTGTATGCGCATGTGACCTCGGTGGCGCGGGCAAGTCTGTCATTTGCCGAGCGCTTGGGCCGTGCTGGCATTTCGGTCGACCGCGCCTCGCTGCTGCGCGGGGCCCTGCTGCACGATTACTTTCTCTATGACTGGCACGATCCCGACCCAAGCCATCGACTGCATGGCTTTCGTCACCCGTTTTTTGCCCTGGCGCGTGCGGAGGAAGATTTTGAGCTGACGCCGCGCGAGCGGAATATTATCGTACGGCATATGTTTCCGCTGGTACCGGTGCCGCCGACGTGTCGTGAGGCATGGATTGTGTGCCTGGCGGATAAATGGTGCGCACTGCGCGAGACGGTCGCCGGCCGTCTGCGGCGCAAGGACGAGGCGGACGATGACGTGAGCAGCGAATCGAACGAAAAGAGGAGAGGGTAGACGGTGGGAACCGCGATCGACATGGCTTTTGGCGGCGCGACGCTTGCCGCCTGTCCACTCTCGGCACTGGTGCTCTCGTTTGCCTTTTACGGGTTTTGCGGCTGGGCGTGGGAGTCGACGGTTTGCGCCATGCTCAATCACGGACGATTTGCCAACAGTGGCTTTTTGCTGGGGCCGTGTTGCCCTATCTATGGTGTGGGCGGCATAGCCTGCTGGCTTTTGCTGCGCGGGATTCCAGATGCCTCGAGCCAGTTTGTCGCCGCGGCGCTTGTATGCAGCGTAATCGAGTACAGTGTGGGCCTTCTATTGGAAAAAACAACAGGCGCGCGCTTTTGGGATTACTCACACCTGCCGTTTAACCTGCACGGACGCATCTGCCTGTACTGGGCCTGTGCGTTTGGCTTGGGCGCGCTGTGCATTTGCCGCTTGGTGGAGCCGGCATTGCTGGGGCTGCTCGGCCATCTGCCGGTGCTGATTGTGCGGCTGTCCGCCTTTATCGTCGCGGTCGCGATGATGGTCGATGCGGTGTGCTCGTTGGCCAGCTGGCGCCGCCTGTCCGATGAGCTGGAGCGTGTGCGTGCCGACCTTGCCGACCGCATCAATGAGTCGCTTGCCGATGCCTCCGACTCTATGCTCGAACGTATTCCCGATTCGGCGATCGATTCGGTGGCGCAGACGCATATCCGCGGTCGCGCCGTTAACGCCTGGCTGGCCGAGCTGGGCGACGCGGCGCTCGATGCCCTGCGCGAGAAGGCTTCGATGCCGACATTTATCTCGGATGGTGCTCGCGGCCTGGCGCTCGCTGCCCGCCGCGTGGCCGATGCCGCGCCGAGCATGCCGCGTCCGTCGCTCAGTCGTCGCCTTGCCGGAAAGCGCATGAGCCGTCCGGTGCCGAGCGTGTCGCTCAGCCGCCGCGACCTACGCTTCTTTAACGCCTTCCCGCGTCTGCGCATCAATCGCTACGAGGGCGTCATCCGAGCTACCGACCTCCGCGACCGAGCCCGCGAGCTGTTCCGGCGCTAGCCAGAGCGGGGCCAAGCGCGCCCTTCTCGTTCGCACGTTTCCCGTTCGTTTCGCGCCCGTTGCCGCGCCGTTTCCAAGATTGCGGCACCGTTTCCATTCGACAACGCGGCGTTTAACAACGCCGTATCTGGTCTACACCAGTTGCCCCTCGGCCGCATTATGGGCGCCGACAACGTCCATGCGACCAAGGGGGAGCGAATGTACGATACGGGATCGACAACGTTTATGCTCATCTGCACCATGCTCGTGTTTTTAATGACACCGGGTCTGGCGTTTTTCTATGGCGGCCTGTCCAGGCGCAAAAATGTCATCAACACCATGCTTATGTGCTTTGGCGCCATTGGCCTGGTTGGTGTGCTGTGGATTGTTGCCGGCTGGTCGCTGGCCTACGGCGGCGACGGTTCCAGCCCGTTTATTGGAGGCCTTGACCAGCTGCTGTGCCTGCCGGTGCTCAACCAGGTGCTGCAGGCGGCCGAGGGCAATGCTGCGGATGGTGCCGTCTACCCTCAGATCATCAACATCGCCTTCCAGATGGCGTTTGCCATGATCACCGCCGCTATCGTTACGGGCAGTCTGGCAGGCCGCGTTAAGTTTGGTGCCATGACGGCCTTCCTGGGCATTTGGCTGCTCGTGGTCTATGCGCCGCTCGCCCACATGGTTTGGGGCGGCGATGGTTCCTTTATCGGTGACATTATCGGCGCGCTCGACTTTGCTGGCGGCGACGTGGTGCACATTTCGTCCGGTCTGACGGGCCTGATTCTCTGCTTAATGCTCGGCCGTCGTCGCGGCTTTGGCATGGTGAGCTATCGTCCGCATAACGTGCCGTTTGTAGCACTGGGCGCCGGCCTGCTTTGGTTTGGCTGGTTTGGATTTAACGGCGGCAGCGAGTTTAAGGCCGACGCCGTGGCGGCGCTCGCCATCCTCAACACCGTGACGGCCAGCGCGGCGGGCATGGTCTCATGGCTTGCCGTCGAGCGCGTGCACACCGGTCGTCCCACGCTGGTGGGCGCCAGCACCGGTCTGGTTGCGGGCCTTGTGGTGGTCACGCCGGGCGCGGGCTTTGCCGAGCCGTGGGCGGCGCTGGTCATGGGCCTGATCGTCTCTCCCGTCTGTTACCTGGCCATCAGCCATCTCAAGACCAAGTTCGGCTACGACGATGCGCTCGACGCGTTCGGTTGCCACGGTATCGGCGGCATCTTGGGCGGTGTGCTCACGGGCCTGTTCTGCGTGCCGGAGTTCTCGTGGACCGGTAAGGGCGGCCTGTTCTACACGGGCGACGTGTCGCTGCTTGTCTCGCAGGTTCTGGGCATTGTGGTGACGGTCGTTATTGTGCTGGTGCTCGACTTGGTGATCGCCGCGGTGGTCAAGGCACTGTTCCACGGCAGCCTGCGTGTGGACGAGGCCGACGAGGCGCTGGGCCTGGATGCGAGTCAGCACGGCGAGAGCGCCTATCCTTCGTTTAGTGGTCTGGACTAACAGTTTCAAACGTTCTGTCAGACCAACTCTTAAAGAGAGGAATTCACTATGAAGAAGATCACGGCGATTGTTCGTGCCGAGAAGCTTGAGGTTCTTAAAGACGCGCTGTTTGCTGCTGATGTTCTCGGCATGACTATCAACCAGGTGCAGGGCTGCGGCGCGCAGCATGGCTGGAAGGAATACGTGCGCGGCAACGAGCTGCTCGTCAACACGATCCCCAAGGTGCAGTTCACCCTCATCTGCGCCGATGAACATGTCGACGGCATTGTCGAGATCATCTGCAACGCCGCTCGCACCGGTGCCGTCGGTGACGGCAAGATTTGGGTCGAGCCGGTCGAGGAGGTTATCCGCATCCGTACCGGCGAACACGGCCCCGCCGCGGTGTAGAGTTGCCTTTCGCCTGATGGGCGCGCCTCCCTTGGGACGCGCCCATTCTCGTCTACAATATCGTGCAGACGAAGGAGAGGCACGCCCATGATCAAGATGTTTGCGAGTGACTTAGACGGAACGCTGCTGAACGCCTTGCACGAGGCAGACGGGACTATCCGCCGTGCCATTCGCGAGCTGACCGAGGCTGGCCTGCATGTGGTTCCCGCAACCGGACGCTCGACGCTGCCGATCGGCGAGCATGGCTTTACGGGCCTGGCGCTTGACGCCTGCTGCTCCAATGGGTCCATCGTGCGTGACAGCCATGGCGAGGTTCTCAAGACCTGGACCATCGACCCGCAGGTCACCGAGGAGCTGCTCAAGGAGTTTCCGGATATCTGTTTTGACTGCTCCACGCCCGATGGCATGTTCTCGAGCGGTTCGTTCGAGATGCACCAGGCGGGCTTTAAAAAGGACAGCCCCATCAAGCGCATCGTGATGCGTGGTATGCGTGCGCGTGGCGGGTATCACGAGGAGCAGTATTTTGACCAGTCGATCGGCGACATCCTGCGCCACGATGTGTGCAAGATTAACTGCCGCGTGATATCGCCCGGGCTAGAGCGCGACCTTAAGGCGTATCTTGCCGAGCGCTCGGACCGCGTGGTCAATGCGCCGTTCGATCCGGTGATGTTCGAGATCACGGACGTGGCGTGCAACAAGGGCGAGAGCGTGGTCTGGC
>CATXML010000046.1 GCA_958372035.1 uncultured Collinsella sp.
GCCACATTAAGTGGCCTCCTGTTCGTGCGGAACTCGCGATAAAGTTCATATATGGCGGCAGGCGCCCGCCCCGCCCCCGAGGATCTCCCATCCCAAATCTAAACTCTGTTATCATAATTACGATAATATCCTGATAGCTCAGGAGGCAGCTGTGAATATTAGGCCAGTCTCAGATCTCAGAAATCACTACCCGGACGTTGAACGCGAAGTCGAACAAGAGGGTCCGGTTTTTCTAACTAAAAACGGGCGGGGCTCTATGGTCGTCATGAGCTTTGAGCAGTACAAGTCGCTGAGCAATACAATCGAGAGCGCCCTTGATGCCGCTGATCGTCAGGCCGCCAGCATGCAACTTCGCTATACACACGACGATGTCTTTGGCTCTGTCAGAAAAATGCTCAACGGCGGTCTCGATGAACAGGCCCTATAAGCTCCGCTATCTTCCCCTATTTTGGGAGGACCTCAGCCAAGCAGCGTCATATATCGCCTTTGATCTCAATAACCCCGCTGCAGCAAATAGGCTTGTCGACAATGTTGAAGCAGGCATACTCGAACATCTCAAGAATCCAACCATGTCACCAACATACCCTTCGACAAGAAGGCGGTTGCACCCGTATTACCGCTTCTGCGTTGGCAACTACATGGTTTTTTATGTCGTCATCGACGACGTTATGGAAGTCCGCCGACTGCTATATAAGAGACGAGATATTGAGTCGATTATCAGGTAGGTTTCTTTCAGCTAAAGAACGCCGAAAATTCGACACTGGCTTGTTAACCTTGCTGGACGTTGTCGACGCCGATCCAGCCCAGAAGCTATATCGATACAGAAAGGTCCCCGTCGCTGCCCGGGCGCCAACGGCCGCATATGAACTTTATCGCGAGTTCCGCACGAACAGGAGGCCACTTAATGTGGCCTCCGTCGTGAGCAGGACTGTAGAGCAGGAAAGTTCATATGCGGCCGTTGGCGCCCGGGCAGCGACGGGGACCGCGCCTTTGCGACTACAGTGTCATGTTCGGATCGGCGTCGACGTCGAACGGCGAGATTTCCCCTCGGTCGAATTTACGGCGGGCGACCTCCGCGATCATGGCGGCGTTGTCGGTGCATGCCGAGAGAGGCGGCACCGTCACGCGGATGCCCTGGCGCCCGAGCTTCTTGATCATCATCTCGCGCAGATGCGGATTAGCCGAAACGCCGCCGCCGATGCAGTACTCCTTGCATCCGGTGGCATGCAGCGCGTTCTTGGCCTTCTTGTACTGAACGTCAAAGACCGCGGCCTCAAACGAAGCCGCCAGGTCGGGCAGATGAATCGTACGCCCGGCTTTGGTCTCCTGCTCAATGTAGAGCGTCACGGCCGTCTTAAGGCCCGAAAGCGAGAATCGATAGTCTCCCCTACTATTGAGCGCGCGGGGGAAGTCAATCGCGCGGGGATTGCCCGTCTCGGCCAGCTTGGAGATGATGGGGCCGCCGGGATAGCCCAGACCCAGCGCCTTAGCCACCTTGTCGAAGGCCTCACCCACGGCGTCGTCGAGCGTCTCGCCGAGCACCTCGTAGTCACCCCACGCCTTGACGTGAACAAGCATGGTATGACCGCCCGAGACGAGCGTGAAGATAAACGGCGGCTTGAGATCGGGCTGCGCCAGCAGGTTGGCGAACAGATGACCTTCCAGATGGTTGACGCACACGAGCGGTTTACCGGCGGCATAGGCAAAGCCCTTGGCGAAGGCGACGCCCACCACCAGAGCACCCACCAGGCCCGGACCCTGTGTCACGCCAACAGCGGCGAGTTCGCTCGGCGCGATGGCTCCGCCCTCAAGACCAAGCGATGCCGCGGCATCCTCGAGCGCCGCGTCCACGACGCTCACGATAACCTCAACGTGCTTGCGCGAAGCGATCTCGGGCACTACGCCGCCAAAACGGGCATGAAAATCGATCTGCGTCGAAACCTGATTGGCCAGCATATTACCGTCCGCATCGATAATCGCCACAGCCGTCTCATCGCACGAACTCTCGATGGCAAGCACCAGGCGACGGCGCTCAATTTCGGCACGCTCCTCAACGGTGCGCTCGGGTGCAGGTAGCGGCCATACACGCTGCTCAGCCGCCGTCGGCTCGGGCGAAGCGTTGTCGACCGGGAGCACCAAGGGCAGCGGCGCCGTCATGACGATGGCGTCCTTGCCAACACCGTAGTAACCGCGGCGACAGCCCGCCTCGGTAAAGCCCAGGGAGACATAGAGCGCAATAGCGCCCTCGTTGCCATCCTCAACCTCGAGCGAGGCGGTCGTACAGCCGAGCATCTGGGCATCGTAGCTCACATGCGACAGCAGCTTGCGGGCAATACCCTCGCGGCGATGCTTCGGGTCGACGGCAACATCCAAAATCTGCACGTCACCGTCTACGACCATGCCACCGGCAAGCCCCAGCAGCTGACCGTCGTCGTGCGCCACCCACCAGCTGCGCGGCGCCGCAACATCCTCGCCCAGCTCGGACAAGAACATGCCCGGCGTCCACGCCTCGTGCCCAGCGCCTTCAAAGCAGGCGGCCTCCAGCGCACTCGCACCCTCGGCGTCCGCCGCACCCATGGGGCGGAATTGCAGATGGCGACCGGCGAGCTCATCGGCGACGCCCGTAATTTCGCTCTGCGCGCTCTCGGCAAGACCGAGGCGTTTGCGCTCGTTTTCCTCGGCGTCAGAAAGGCGCGTATAGATCGGCAGGACGCGGGCCGGGTCGCCGTCACCCGCGGCATGCGCAAGGAGGAGGCCCTCGCCCGAAGGCCACCACAAGTCGCGCTCTACGCAGCGAGCGGCCTCATCCTCGCCCAGCAGCTTGCCATAGCGCACGAGACCGTCGCCAGTCAGCTGAACCTGGTCCCAGTCCGCGGCTTGACGCCACTCATCAAGCGCCACGGCAGCCTTGACCACGTGCTCGCGCTCAAACTGACGCTCGGGGCCCTCGTCGCTCAGCACATACAAAGCCGGATACACCTCGCCGCGCATGGCATCGGCCAGAATGCCGAGCTTGCCACGCACGCCAGCCTTCCACGCGGTCCATGCGCAGGCATCGAGCGTCGACACGCCCAACAGCGGCACGTTGGCACCGCGCGCCAAGCCCTTGGCGGTGGAAATGCCGATACGCACACCGGTAAACGAACCAGGACCGCGACCGACGACGTAACTGCCCACGTCAGCACGGTCCATGCCAGCCCGAGCAAGCACGCTGTCGACAGTATTCACGAGCTCCACATTGGCATGGCGACGGCACATATGGTCGCCACTCACCAGCTTCGCCTCGCCCGTCTGCCTATCAATCCAGCTTGCCGCGCAGGCAAGCATATCGGTCGAAGTATCGAGCGCCACCACCAGCGCGTAATCGTTATGCAAGCTCATCTTGTACAGCCTTATCAATCAAATCGGAAAGCTCCGCTGCGCGCTCGCCGTGCGCCTCGAGCGTTATCGTTCGCACGTCGCTATCGTTCTCATCACGCTTAAGCGTTACCGAAAGATACTCGTCTGTCAGTTCGTCCTGGAACTGTTCGCCCCACTCCAACAGACAGGCACCCTCATAGCCCAGTACATCGAAAATGCCCGTATCCTCGAGCTCGTAAGCATGCTCCAGGCGGTACAGGTCAAAGTGGAACAGCGGAATACGCCCCTGGTCATGAACGGCCATGAGTGCGAATGTGGGGCTCGTGACCATATGGCCGTCGCCCAGACCACGCGAAACGCCCTTGGTAAAGTGGGTTTTGCCCACCCCGAGGCCGCCGGTCAAGATCAGGACATCACCATCTTCCAGGCACGGCGCAACCAGCTCGCCAAAATGCTCCGTATCGGCAGAGCAAGCCGTTTTATAAATACCTACCCCCAGGCGCTCCAGGGACATATATGCTCCTTATTATTCCGAGGCACCCTCTGGCGCGGGATGCCGCTCCAGATAGTCGCCCAGCATCTTAAAGTCTTCCTCCAGCAGCTCCTGCCACGCCGGATTACGCAGCGCCGCCGCCGGATGGAACGTAGGCATCACCACAAAATGCCCCATCTGATGGAACCTGCCGCGCAGCTTGGTGATACCGATCTCGGTCTTAAGCACAAAGTGCGTCGCGGGATTACCGAGCGTCACGATGATATCGGGCCAAATGCTCCGAATCTGCTCACGCAAAAACGGTGAACAGGCCAGCACTTCCTCGGGCCGAGGATTGCGATTTCCCGGTGGCCGACACTTAAGCACGTTGGCAATGTAGACGTCTTCGCGCTTGAGACCAGCCAGCGACAGGATGCCGTTGAGATCTTCGCCCGCCGCCCCCACAAACGGTTCGCCTTGCAGATCCTCGTTACGCCCCGGTGCCTCGCCGATAAACATGACGCGGGCGTGGGGGTTTCCCACGCCAAACACGATGTTATGACGCGACTGATAGAGCTGGCAGAGATGGCAGTCGCCTAAAACAGCCTCAATCTCCTCGAGCGCAACCTCGCGCGGCGCCTGGTGACTATGTCCGGGGATGTGCATGACACCCATAGTGGCTCCTACACGTAGATCTTGTCGAGACGCATGCCAAAGCCGCAGGCGACCTCGTAGTTAATCGTGCCGCGCAGTCGGGCCATCTCGTCCATGGTAATCTCGGCATCGCCATCGCGGCCGACAATAATCATCTCGTCACCATGCTCGGCCTCGGGAATCTCATGCGCCGGATTGGACTGGATGGCGACCATAAACTGATCCATGCAGATGTTACCCACCTGACGCACGCGCTCGCCGCGATACAGCACGTCCATACGATTGGAGAGCGTACGCGAAAGACCGTCGGCATATCCAATCGGCAGCGTGCAAATCTGAACGCGTGTGCGCGGCACGCGATAGGTAAATCCGTAGCCCACGCCCTCGCCCATCGCAGGATGCGCCACGCGTGTCACGCGCGCATGCACGCTCATGACGGGGTCCAGCTGCATCACGCGACCACTCAGCTCGCATGGCTGCATGCCATACAAGCCAACGCCGGCGCGAATCATATCAAAATGCATCGAGGGATCAAGCATCGAGGACGGCGTGTTGGCGCAGTGCACGATACCGCACTCAAAACCCGCGTCCTTAATGGCCTGAACGGCCTCGGTAAAGCGCTGGCACTGCAGTTTGTAGTCCCAACCCGAAGGTTCATCGGCCGTGGCGAAGTGCGTAAAGACGCCATCACACTGGATACCGCGATGGAAGCTAATACCACGAACAAAGTCGAGCACCTGCGTGTAGTGAACACCGATGCGGTTCATGCCCGTCTCAATGGCTAGATGGTACTTGCCCACCTTGCCTGCCGCGACAGCGCACTCGCCATAGGCAAGGGCGAAATCGGACGTATAGACCGAAGGCATAATGTCAAACTCAAGCAGTGTGGGGATAGCCTCGATAGGCGGCTCGCTCAAGATCAGGATGGGCTTGGTAATTCCGCCCCGACGTAGCTCAACACCCTCGCTGACCGTCGCCACCGCGAACATGTCGGCTCCAGCCGAGTACATGATTTTGGCGCACTCAACGGCACCATGGCCATAGGCATCGGCCTTGACCACGCAGCACAGTCGCTGACGTGGATCGAGCAGGTTCTTGTAAGCCCTCGTGTTGCGGCGAAGCGCCCCTCGGTCAATCTCAACCCAGGACCAGCGCGTCAAATCGGCTTTATTCATGATTAGTCATCCGACCCTTCGTCCATGATTCCCAGATCATCGAGTGCATCCTTTGCCGCCAATTCCATGGCAGGACCGATCAAGTCGATCAGATCGGTCGCAATAACACTCTTCTCACCATACTCCGTCGCCGCGGCAAAACCCGCGTAACTGTGAAGCGCAACGGCATACGAATACAGTAGCTCCCAGCGATCCATCTCATCACGCATGGTAGCCAGTGTGCCAGCCAAAATGCCCGCAAGAACATCGCCCGAGCCGGCAGTCGCCAACGACGCCGGACCCGAGAGCGGCAAAAGCACACGCTCAACGCCACAGATAGCCGTCGTCGGACCCTTGGCAATAACCACGAGATTGTCGGAGCCAGCAGCCCAGACAACCTTCTGCGCGGCCGCGATTGCAGTCCCCAGATCGTTAACCTCGTCACCGGCGACCAAGCGCGAAAGCTCGCGATAGTGCGGCGTCATGACGAGCGGTTGCTCACGACGGTACATCTCAGGGTTGCTATCGATACCGTCGATAGCAATCTTAGAAAGGCAGTTGAGCGCATCGGCATCAAGGATCAGCGGCACATCAAGCTCCAACAAGCCCGAAACCACCTGCATGGCACCGGCAGACGTTGTCATGCCGGGACCGCACAATACGCAGCTGTACTTCTTTGCAATCTCGCACACGGTCATACGCGCAGCGGCACCAAAAGAGCCACGGGAATCGGACGGAATAGCAAAAACCGGAATTGAGGGAAGCGCCATGCGAATAAGATTGGCACACGCATCGGGCGTCGCGACAGCCACATAGCCGGCACCCGCGCGGGCAGCAGACTTGGCGGCCATAATGGCAGCGCCAGGATACTGCGCCGAACCGGCAACAATAAGGACGGAACCGCGAGAATATTTATCGATATTCGTGGGCAGCGGAGCAAAGAAATCCACCAGGTCACCGGGCTCGACTATCTCGGCGGCATGGTCGACATCATCGATGACCTCATCAAGCCGATCATAGAGGCTACCGCACACCAGATCACCGGCGTACTCTGGGCCATCAGCGCTGTAGAGGCCAATCTTGGGCGTAATCATCGTGACCGTGCGCTCGGCACGAATGCAGTCGTCGTCGACAACACCGGTCTCGGCATTCAGACCCGAAGGAACATCGATGGACACCACATGGTCGGCGCAGTCGTTAACTGTCGGAATCCAGATGGAGAACGGTGCACGCAAGTCACCGTGGAAACCGGTACCAAAAATAGCGTCAACAACAACGTCGGCCTTATCGATCAAAACCTCAAGCTCATCTCGTGAGGGACCGACGCACACATGTACGTCACGACCGGCGGTACGGCGGGCAACATGGCGAGCCAGAGCGGCAGGAATCTCATCCGGCTCAACCGGAGACACGATGTCCACGTCAACGCCTTTGTGACTCAAGATATCAGCCGCGACCCAGCCATCGCCACCGTTGTTGCCAAAACCGACCAGAACAAGGACGCGATCGGGATTGAGTTTTAGAATTTCACTAGCAGCAAACTCACCCGCCAGTTCCATAAGCTCGGCCTTCGAAGTTCCTTCGCGTTCGATAATATCCTCGAGGCGAACGACTTCCTCGGTACTCAAAACCGGTTTCATCTATGCTCCTAGCGTATCTTGCGAAGCATCGCCCTGATGCTCCGTCAAAGCTGAATTTTGCAGTTGCTCAAGCTCATCTAAAACCGAGCGAGCCTCTTTAAATGTTTGTGCAACGCGTTCCTTGGTGCTCACCTTTTCTTCCTTAGGCTTGGGTCGAGCATCCTCGGTGATCGCAATGGCATTGGCTACGGCCAAATCACCCGTCAAGGTAATGGAAAGCGCAACTTCAATGACACCCAACTCTTGAGCAATCTCGAGCGCTCGACCCGAAAGCACTGCTTTAGGCTTTCCGAGCTTATCACGCGTTACCGAGACGTCTTTGCGGCCGACGCCCTGGCTAAAGCCCGTACCAAGAGCCTTGAGAACCGCTTCACGAGAAGCAAAACGGCTCGCATAGTGCGCTGCAGGACGCGATGAAGCGTCGCAATATGCGCACTCTTCTTCGGTAAACACACGCCGAGCAAACGACGGCGTCTTTTCAAGGATTGATTTCATGCGGGAAATCTCGACGATATCAACGCCGATACCAGCTTCAGCCATGTTCACCTCCATATTGCACAGACTAAGTTATTGTAGCCCGTTAACGGAAGATGCGACAAACGAGGGTCATAAAACACAGCGAGTTTGTTAGATCAGGCTTTAAACGCAAAAAAGGGGGAGGCCGCGAGGCCTCCCCCTTCTTCAAGTCTTGCGAC
>CATXML010000047.1 GCA_958372035.1 uncultured Collinsella sp.
TCGGCACACGAGGCGACCCAGCGATCCAGAATAAGGTTGAGCGCACCGCCCTCGGGGCGCGTCTTGGTCGATATATTGCGGATGAGCTCGCGGTAGGTGGCAAGACCCTGTCCCTGACCGCCCTGCAGGCGGCGCTCGGGCGACAGGTCGGCATCAGCGACGACGAATCCCTCGCCCATGGCGTGCGTGCGGATAGTCTGGAGCAAAAAGCTCTTGCCGGCGCCGTAACGACCGACCAGAAAGCGGAAGCTCGCGCCACCGTCGGCGATGAGACTCAGATCGGTGAGCAGGGCGCGGATCTCGACCTCGCGCCCTACGGTGATGTAAGGAAGGCCGATGCGCGGGACCACGCCGCCCTTGAGCGAGTTGAGAATGACGGCAGCGACGCGCTTGGGCACGCGAGGTGCTGCGGATGCGGTATCACTCATGGTCTAGGTATCCTCTCACGTCTGCTTCGTAGTCCTCGATAATCTGCGGCCCTGCCGCGCTAAATTCAATTACGGTGTCGCCCACCAGGTCAAAGAGCGCCTCGTTGATGGTATCGACGAGCATGTCCTCGCTCTGCTCCGATTGCACTACCGCCGATTCCGCCTGTACTGCGTTGTGCTCGAGCAGCGCGCGGAGATAGGCGTCTGCGGCGGGCGCGAGTTCGTTTGTGGCGTCAGCGGGCGTAGCAGCTGCGAACGCGGGCGTCGGCGCGAGAAGCGGTGCCACGACACCAAACTGTTCGGTGGATATGGTCGGCTCGTCGGACTCGTCCTGCCCTGCGGCCGCCGCGACCGCCTCGACCATCGCGTCGGCTACGGGCTCGGCTTCCGGTTGCCCTGAGTCCGCTGCCTCGGCTTCTGCGGACGCGCCGTCCTCGCGTTCCTCGTCGATCAAAAGCGCTTCGCGCGTTTGTGCGGCAGCGCTCCGAATGTGCCCCAGCTGGCTCAAATCGATATCGATCTTGACGGGCTGGTGTGCGGCGTCCCACGAAAGCCATGCCACAATCTCGTCATCGATAATCTTGGCCAGATATTTGGGGACCTTTTCTTCCTTCAGGGGATGGGCAGGGTCCAGGGCCAGGCGCAGGCGTTGGTCGCAGGCGCGCATCATCTCGCCAAGTTTGCTGCTCTTTTGTCTGCTGCCGTGAATCCGCATGCATTCCCAAAAACCGTTTTGGCAACGGTAGATATGGATGGGGTCCAGACGGTATTCGCAGTCCTCGTGGCGCTCGGGCGCAAAGAATACGGCCGAGGCAAACATGGTGTAGGGCATTGCCGTCTCCTCCCCAAATAAACTTGCCACGATGCCGGTCTTTCGGTGCGTGTCATAGTAGCGCGCCATGCGGACATACACGGCGCACGCCACGTGGCGCAGATCGCGGTGGTGGCTGCGGTCGAGCCGCGAGCTACTTAGGTTGTACGTGGAGAGGGCGTTGATGGCGGCCATGAGTCGCTCCTCGCGCGCTTCATCGGGCGGAAGGGGGAGCGTGGGCTCGGAGATTTTGCGACGCTTAGGGGTCTGGCCGGACGGTGCCGGTGCTGGTACAAGGTCTCGTGCCGCGCGCCGCAGCTCGATAAGGGCGTTATCGAACATGACGGTTTTAGAGTCGCGAAGCAGCTTGGGGTCGAGCCCGTGGAACACGGCGTAATCCTGCAGCCACACGCGCGCAAACCGGTCGATGCCGGGCTCGAAGGCGCGATAGACATCCCAAAAGGCCTTGATCTTGTTAAAACCATCGAGCGGATTATCTACGCCAATGCCGCAAATCAGCTCATAGAGATACAGAAAGGCAAAGGACGTAGACGTTTCCTCGACGGTTCCGCGACGCACTTGGGCACGCCAGGTAAAGTAGCCGCGCAGCTGCCGGTCGCTCATGGCGTTGTAGGTGGGAAAGTACGACTTAAAGGTGCCGTTGTAGGGGCAGTCGTCCTCAAAGTCGGCCATCAGCAGGCCTGGGCGGTAGAAAAGCTCGGCTTCCGAAAGCCAACGACCCGCGCCGCCCTTGGGGTCATCCTGCCAGCGCGATATCTCGCGCATTTTGCGGTACTGGTCGGGGAGGAAATTCTGCATCTGTCGGCCGGTTTTGAGAATCGGCTCGTCTGCGTAGATTTCGTTTGAGAAGCGGGCGGACTGATGGGTCCGGGCCTCGGCCATAATGCGCTCGATGAGCATCTTGATGTCCTGGTCGGCCACCGCTTCTCCTCTCCTAACGCAGCTTCGGTGACCTCATATCATAGCACAGCATCAAACAGATGTTCGAGATACCGCTACGTAGATAGATTTAGAACAGGAGGGCGTAGATGACGGCGATGACGACGGAGGGGAGCATATTGGCCGTGCGGAAGGTCTGAGGACGGATGAGGTTGACGCCGACGCAGAAGATGAGCATGGAGCCTACGAGCGAAAGGCTGTCGAGGGCTGCCGTGGTCATGATGGGGGAGAGTGCGCCGGCAAACAGCGTGATCGTCCCCTGGAACACGGCGACGGGCAGGGCGGAGAAGATGCAGCCGCGGCCAAGCGAGGCCGTCATGGTGCAGACGATGATGCAGTCCAGTGCGCCCTTGAGGGCAAGCGTTGACCAGTCGCCGAGCAGGCCGTCCTGGATCGATCCCACAATGGCCATGGCGCCGATGCACACGGTGAGTGAAGTCGAGACAAAAGCGTTGGTGAACTCGTTATCGCCCTCACTGCCAGTCTTGCGCTTGAGCCATTCGCCAAGGTTCTCGATGGCGGCTTCCAAGTTGACGGCCTCGCCGATGAGCGAACCGAGCGCAAATGAGACGATGAGCATGGTGGTACCGGTGGTCGCTAGCGCCTTTCCATCGATGATGAGCATCTTTTGCATGGTGCCGCCCAGGCCGATAAACAGGACGCACAGCCCCGATGCTTTCATGAGCGTGTCTTGGATGCGCGGTGTAATGAAGCGGCCGCCCGCTAATCCCAAAAGACCGCCCGCAACTAAAAGCGCAACGTTGATGATTGTTCCCAAGCCCGGCATGAGCCCTCCTGTATTGATGCCAACGTGGCAATCGTAGCAGAACGAAATGCGAGGCACATCGCGACTCATCTAATACGTTATATAAGTGGTATTAGGAATGATGCGCAGCATTTAAGCCTCAGGTGGTTGTCGGGACATAGGGATAGTAGTCAAAGCGCAGTGTCATAAGCCGCTGTGGGGATTCAATAGCCGCGGCGATGATATTGGCATCGCGGGCACGATCAAACCCTTCGAGTTCGATCTGATACGAGACGTCTTGCATAATGTCCAGACGTCGCCAGGCTAGAAGTGTGTCGCCATCGAATTCCAAGGTCTTGCCTCCGTCTGGGGCAACGGCGTATAGACGCAGTTTAGCGGTGGTTGCAGGGTCGACAACCGTGACCTTTTTAATTTCGTTTCGAGTATTCTTGGCGCCCAACAAGGTGAGCAGTGTTGGGGCCACGACCTCGCCCGATGGCAAAAAGACGACTTCGATGGATTCGGGAAATGCGATGATGGCCGACTTGCGGACGGGCTGATTGGCGGCGGCAACTTCGATGTTTGCAGCATCGATGACCTCTGTGTGGTCGAGGGCGGCAAGCACGCAGCAGTTACCTTCATCGATCTCCTGAGGATCAGCAAGCCCCAGACTGTCCGCGAGCTCGGGATCGTTTGGACCGGTAGCGGGCTCATTCGGTGCTTCGAAAGAAGCTGGGACGCTGTTTGTCGGCGACGGCGTGTCGCCCGCACCTGCTTCTTTGTCCGTGCTCTCTTCTTGTATGGTTGCGTTGATGGGTTCGTCGTTTGAGGGGAGCGTCTTGGCGTCAAGCGCGGAGGGGACAATCCCGACGGCTCCGGATCCGTTCCACTCCATCTCGAGAAGCGCCGGGTCGGCAAGAATGCGTTGCCTGCCTAGCGTGTGGGTATCGATCGCAATAGGGCCTGCCTCCGTCCCGCGCGTAAGGCTGAGCGATCCGGCCGGCTTCTCGAAATGAATGTCTGTGTCTTCGGTACTGGCGGCGTAGAACAGCAGGGATGCTTCTCCCGCCGCGATGGCATCGGTGCCCGCCTTGGTCAGCCGCAGCGATGCCGTGAATGAGAGGGTGGGCTGCACATCGTCTGCATTCGCGGCGGCGCAGCCCAGACATATACCGCCTCCTTTCTCGAAAAACGCACCGTCGAAGGCGACCTTCGCTCCGTTCGCCGAGTCATCGACCGAAGCGATATCGATGCGCAACCCCAAATCGCACGGATCGCCATCTGCATCGAGCACAATCGAGCGCCACGTGCAGACGGCGCACCCCGCCTGGGAGCCGTTTGCCTTGTTCGAACGATTGATATCCACGACTATCGAGCCGTCCGTATTACGACGAAGGCATCCCGAGGTTGAGATTGCGGCCTGTGCGATCGAAAAACGCTTGCACGCAATGGCGCTCGACGGATTTGGTGCGGAGCTTAGGGCTGCTGGTAAGGAGCCTGCCATGACGGGGGTCGCCCAAGCGGCGACGGGCGTTCCGGTTGCGAGCGCGCCGCAGAGTGCGACGACGGGCAAAAGGTTCTTCGATGCCATGGGGTCTCCTTAGCTAATTTAGTGCGGCCTGTCTGTATTTCGTTTCTGGTTGCGTTTGATGTGCAGACCGAGGCCGGCGGTTCCCGCGCCTGCTGCCGTGGCGCCTGCTGTCAAGAGCCATCGTCTGTCGTCTGTCTGTGCCAACGGTTCCTCGCGGTTGCCGCGGTCGAGCTCCGAGAGGTCGACCGTCACTTGCGTGGCGGCCTGCGCCTGTTCTTGCTGGGCAAAGGCCATGGCTGGCCCAAACGCTAGGATACTGACGGCGGCGGCCAGGGCGACGGCCTTATGCCGTGTGCGCACCGGGCTCGACCGTCCAGGTGATCGTTGCAACCTGATTGCCTTCGCCGGTTACGTGGAAGATGTCGCGCGTGACGCGGGCGACGTTTCCGCTTGTCTTGAGCTTAATTTTGTCCGTGCCGCCGGCAATGCCCTGGTAGCCCATGTCGAAGGCTGCATTCTTGGAAAGATCGAGGCCCGTCTCCTGCATTGCGGCGCTGGCGTTCTGGAGTGCGCCGTCGGGGCCGACCTTAAAGTCGATGGAATTCTGCGCGGTTCCGGCCTTGGCGTCGGCGGCAATGGTCCAGGTGTTCATGGCGTCGATCTTCATGTTGGTGACATGGATGCCGTAGGCCGAATGATTGTCGATGGTGGTCGCGTCTTCTGAGGGGCCCTGAAGCGTGCCGTCGGCCTTGGCGACGAAGGGAATAACCGTCGGAACTTTGAACTCTACGTTGTCGATCTCGGTCCTGACCATTACTTTCGTGGTTCCAACGCGCCCGGCTGCCAGAGCTGGCGTCGGGGCGGCGCCCATTGCGAGCGCGAGCGCGAGCCCTGCGCCCACGACGAGCGCTCTGGCTCCGTTCATGTTCCTGGTGATGTCCATGGTCGTTCCTTTCTATTCGCCGCGGGCCGTCCCCGCGATGATTGGACGAATGCTGGTGAATTGCGTGCGGTGCCGCGTCGGCCGAAAAAGCTAGTTCTCGGCTTGCTCAACCCGTACCTTGACACGTGTCGGATTGCCGTGGCTGTCGAGGGTCTTGGCATCGAGTGCCTGGATCTCGATGTATGCCTCGCCTTCTTTGATGTCGCCGGCGGGGCACGTCTCGATTGTCTTGCCGGTCTCGACCACACCGGATTCGTACATGGTCTCGTCGTTTTGGATGACGCGGAATCGCTGGGGAAACTTGTTGTCTTGGACGTTTTGCACGTTGACGCGCAACTTGCCACCTTCCTGCAACTGTGCGACCGGCGCGACCGAGATCGTCATCATGTTGTCGCGGACGATGGCGTCGAGCTCATCCTGGATTTCTTGGCGCGATTTACCCTCTGCCGTCGTGACTGAGGCGCCTGCTTCGGGCACGGGCTGCGACTGCCAGGCGTATAGCCCTACGGCGATGAGGGCACAAGCGATAGCCAGGCAGACAACGACGAGTTTCTTGCGACGCCCCAGTCCTGCAAGGCGGGGCGGCTTCTTCGCACTCATGCGGCGTCCTTGGTGGTGTAGACACGTGCGAACGTGGACGGGTCCGCTCCAAAGAGCATGTGAAGCATCAGGCGGCGCGAGTAGATGAGCTCGTCGAAGTCGTGGGGGAGCTCGATGTTGTGGATGCGCGCGATGTGGTGGGCGAGCGCCGAGAACGACTCGGGGTCGCAGATAACATCGGTGGTGACGTGGTAGACCGCCGTATCGGGGAACGCCTCTTCGTCGAAAGGCAGGAGATAGGGATCGTCGTCGACCTCGATGGCGACGCCGTACTGGGGCCAGTAATATGCCATGGGAACCTCCCTGCTTCTGGGGCCAAAACTTCCATTGGTTTTGGCTGTCGATGCCGACCGTATCAGTCACTACTTGACCAATTTCTGACCAAATGCTTGACGGATTGACATCTCCGCAGGTAAAAGGTGGTAAAAATTACTTCAACTTTTTTCGAGCGACAATTGCGTGGTCGCTGGCGGTAAAGCGACATGTGTCAAAAGCATCGTCTGCCGAGGAAACCTTGCCGCTCACCGAATTGCACGAACGTAAAAATCGCCAATTATGGAGACGGTCTCGAACACGTCGTCGAAACGATGCGGTAACATCTCCCTGCAAACACTGTAGTTAGCTAAAGGGGGAGTTCGCGTGTCTGCAACTATCAAACCCTTCACCGACGAGTTCGAAGAGTATGGTCGCGATGAGTCTCGCACATCGGGCGAGGCCTCGAGCATCTCGTTTCCGACAACGGAGGACGAGGTCCGCGCCATTTTGAAAAAGCTCCATGCCGAGTGTGTCCCGGTGACGGTTCAAGGCGCCCGGACCGGTCTTGCCGCCGGCGCCGTGCCTCATGGCGGTCACATTCTCAATACTTCCCGCATGAATCGCTACCTGGGCATTCGCCGCGATGAGCAGGGCCGCTTTCTTTTGCGTGTGGCGCCCGGCGTCGTGCTGTCTGAGCTGCGCAAGCAACTGGGCAAGAAAGTGCTGCCGACTGCCGGCTGGGACCAGGCATCGCTTGAAGCCTACGAGGAGTTCCAGGAAGCTCCCGAGCAATTCTTTCCTACCGATCCCACCGAGGCATCTGCCTGCTTGGGCGGTATGGCGGCATGCAACGCTTCCGGCGCCCGTAGCTACGCTTACGGCCCCATGCGCCCTCACGTCACGGGCCTTCATGTCGTGTTGACCGATGGCGACCTGCTCGAGCTCCAACGTGGCGAGGTTTTTGCACAGGGTCGTCGCCTTTCGCTCGTCACGGTGCAGGGCCGCACGCTCGAGCTCGACCTTCCCGACTACACCATGCCCAAGACCAAAAATGCTTCGGGCTATTTCGTTGCTGACGATATGGATGCCATTGATCTGTTTATCGGTGCGTGTGGCACACTCGGCGTCATCACCGAGCTCGAGATTGCCCTGCAGGCGGCGCCTGCGGTCGTTTGGGGCGTGAGTTGCTTCTTTGATAGCGAAGACAAGGCTGTGTCCTTCACCGATTCTGTGCGCCCCGTCCTGTCCCACGCGGCTGCCATCGAATATTTCGATCCGGGCGCCCTGGATATCCTACGTCGTCAGCGTGAGCAGTCGACCGCGTTCGCCTCGCTGCCGGCGCTCGACAAAGACGCCAAGGTCTGTGTTTACGTGGAGCTCGACTGCGACGACGAAGCCCAGGCGACCGAGGAGCTGTATCACTTGGGGTGGGTACTGGAGCTTGCGGGCGGCAGCGACGATGCGACATGGGTCGCGCGCACCGAAGTCGATCGCGAGTGTCAGCGATTCTTCCGCCATGCGGTGCCCGAGAGCGTCAACATGCTCATCGACGAGCGTCGCCGCACGGATCCCACCATCACCAAACTGGGCTCGGACATGTCGGTGCCCAACGCATGCCTGGCCGATGTCATCGCCCTTTATCGCCGCACGTTGGCCGAAAGTGGGCTTGAATCTGCCGCCTGGGGGC